>NZ_JADFFM010000001.1:1223475-1529344 GCF_015221995.1 Mucilaginibacter boryungensis | reverse complement strand
ATTCCCGGTTCAGATGATGCGCAATATACCGCGTCGAAAATATATGCCTATATGTTAGCGAAGAAGCCCTTATTAGCTATCTTTCATCCCGATAGCAATGCAGTTGGTATCCTAAAAAAATGCACCGGGCATGCTATTGTTTTAACCTTAGGCGATGATACGGCTAAAGTAAATGGCATGCTGAATAAAACTTTAGAAAATTGGGCAAATCGGCTGTTTGAACCTATTAACCTTACCAAAGAAATTGAAGATTATAATGCTAAAACCCTTACCGGTAAACAGTGCGAGTTATTTAACCGCGTATTAACCAATGTGAGCAGATGAGATATGTACAATATGGTTGCGGCTTTACTGCGCCGGACGGCTGGATAAACTACGATGCATCGCCAACATTAAAGTTTGAGCGCATGCCATTATTAGGTAAGTTATACACCCGAAATAATCAACGTTTTCCCGCCAGTGTTAAATATGGCGATATTGTAGTCGGCCTGCCCGAAAAGCCCGATAGTTGCGATGGTATTTATTGTTCGCACGTATTGGAACATTTAAGTTATAACGATTTTATAAAAGCCTTAAAAAACACCTATACCCTTTTAAAACCCGGTGGTATATTCCGTGGTGTGGTGCCCGATCTGAAAGCTGCGGTTACAGATTACATGCAAGCGCAGGACACCTCGCCATCGCCCGCCAGCGACCTGATGAACAATACCATGCTGGGTGTAGTTGACCGTAACCGGGGCCTGGGTGGTTTATTTAAAAACCTGTACGGTAACTCAAAGCATCTGTGGATGTGGGATTACCGGTCATTACAACATGAATTGCAACAGGCCGGGTTCAAAAACATCAGGCCCTGTGTTTTCGGCGATTGTGCCGACCCAAATTTTTCATTGGTTGAAGAAGAAAGCCGCTTTTATAAAGCAGCAGCTTTTGAATGTACAAAATGAAGCGACTGGCTATCGTTACAACCCATCCCATACAATATTATGCCCCGGTGTTTAAGCTGTTAAACCATCGCGGCATTATCAGTATAAAAATTTTTTATACCTGGGGTGATAGCGCTATAAACAAACACGATCCCGGTTTTAACCGGCAAATTGAATGGGATATACCTTTGTTGGATGGGTATGATTATGAATGGGTAAAGAACACATCTGCACAACCCGGCTCTCACCATTTTAACGGGATAGTGAACCCCGAACTGATCCAGCAGATCAACTTATACAAAGCCGATGCCGTGTTAGTATTTGGCTGGGCTTATCATAGCCACTTAAAAGTGCTGCGTTATTTTAAAAACAAAGTACCGGTATATTTCAGGGGAGATTCAACGCTGTTAGATCAGCAAACGGGCATCCGTTCCGTATTAAAAAGCCTCTTTTTAAAGTGGGTATACCGGCATATCGATCATGCTTTTTATGTGGGCACAAATAACAGGGCATACTTTAAAAAATATGGTTTAGGGGATGAACAGCTAAGCTTTGCCCCGCACGCGGTTGATAACGACAGGTTTGCCATAAACCATGATACCGAAGCAGCAGCATTACGTAAAAGTTTAAACATACCGGCTGATGCCGTATTGATATTATTTGCAGGTAAACTGGAGGACAAAAAAGCACCTGAATTATTGTTAAATGCTTTTATAAGATTGAATACGCCAGACACACATTTACTGTTTGCAGGTAACGGCCCACTGGAAATAGTATTAAAGCAAAAAGCAGGATCAAACCCTAATATTCACTTTACCGATTTTAAAAATCAAAGCCAAATGCCGGTACTATACCAGGCTTGCGATATTTTTTGCCTGCCATCAAAAGGCCCTGATGAAACCTGGGGGCTGGCAGTTAACGAGGCTATGGCATGCAGCAAGGCGGTCATCATATCAGATAAATGCGGTTGCGCAATTGATTTGGTAACAGAAAACAATGGCATCATTTTCAAAAGTGAAAATATTGACGAAATAACCTTAGGTTTAAAAAAAATGATAACTAACGGTAATTTGCTGACTGAAATGGGCAAAACATCGGGCTTGAAGATAAAAGACTGGGATTTTGAGCATATTGCTGCTGCAATTGAAACTAAACTGATAAATGAAAAGAGCTGATCGTATAAAACTGGACTTTACCCGTAACTGGCGGCTGCCCGGTAAAGAAAGGTTGGCTAACCTGCTAAAAACATCGGCAGATTTAAAAGTATCGCTGCAAAACGGGATAGTGTGGTTAACCGATGAAGATATTGCCATACACACCACTGCCGATAATTATATTGAATACGCCATATTAAGCACAGGTACTTACGAAGCGGAAATAGGCAAACTGATACGTACATGTTTAAAACCAGGATATGTGGCGCTGGATATTGGGGCTAATATTGGCTTGCAAAGCATCCGGATGTCGCAATGCTGCGGTGATGAAGGCATCGTACTTGCTTTTGAACCGTTGAACTATCTTCAGGAAAAATTCAGGAAAAATATCGCGTTAAACAATTGTACCAATGTTAAACTGCTCCCATTCGCGTTGTCGGATAATGAAACTGTTATCGATATAACAATTAATGAGAATAATTGGAATCAGGGCACCTTTAGTCTTAACCATACCACTGGTGGTGATAAAAAGCAGCAATTAACCGTAAAAATTGGGGATAAGGTTGAAGAAATTGAAAAGTTAGCTAAACTACACCTGGTAAAAATTGATGTTGAGGGATTTGAATTTCATGTTTTACGCGGCCTTAAAGCAACACTGCAAAAACACAGGCCACGTTTAATATTTGAATATGATAGTAATTACTGGTCGGCAACTCATCAGCAAATTACTGCCTGTTATGATTTTTTAATTGAACTTGGCTATACAGTATATCAAATAACGCAGGTAGGTTGCGAATTAATAAAAGGCGCTGCGTATATAACCAATGGTAACCTGTTTTGCTTGCCAGTAAATAATGCATAAACAAATATCGTACGAACGGCTGTTAGTGCTTTACATCCCCTGGGCGCTGGCTTCATTGCTTAGTAGTGATGCTGTACTTTCCTATTTCATTGCATGGCTGGGCTCATTTTTAATTTTTTGGGCTACGCTTACCGGCTGGGTAAAACCCCTCCCCACCGATCTTAGATTTGGGGAACAATTAATGCGGCCGCTTATACTGGTGCAGATAATTTTTGCCGGTTATATGTGTTGCACCTCCATATTTTATTTAATGGATACACTCGGCTACACTTATTTTGAAAAACCAAGCTCTTATTTTTTGCTTGACGAAAACCGGTTGTTCGCAGTAGCCCAATGTCAGCGGTATTATTTACTTGCCCACACTGCCTTTGTTTCGGGGATACTGGTATTTATGAAATACCCTGAAAAGCAAAAATTTATGTATGATAACAGCCGCATTATCAGCCTGTTGTTTTATATGGCGATAATTACCTTTCCCTTATACTTGTTATTTAACAAACTGCCGGGCTTATCGCAATTTTCCAACCAGTTCAGTTCGTTAAGCTTTATAGCGGTTACACTTGCCCTGGCATTCGCCATACCCGAAAAAAAGGTGTTGAATACGCTTATTTGCCTTTTTTTATACTTCTCAAACTTTTACAGTGCTTTAATATCCGGTTTTAAAGAACCTATCATTATCAGTGTTCTGGTATTGGGTATATTCTTATACCCAAACTACAAAAAAGTAGTATTGCTAACCTTTATCCCGTTGCTTTTTGTATTGTTTTTATTATTGCCTACTTATGCCCGTATTTTCCGGGAAAATGCCTGGGAAGGCATAACTTCCGAAGATGAAGCCGCGCAATTGGCCTTAAATTCAGCCTTGGGTAATGATCCTGATTCGGAATTGGATAGCACCAATTGGGGGTTTATGGTGTATCGTTTAAGCGAAATAGATATGTTCATTAAATTTGTGCAATCTACCCCCGAAAAGGTTGATTACTATGGCTTTGACCTTGTAAAGCAATCAGCAATTGTTATCGTCCCCCGCATTTTTTGGCCATCCAAACCCAGCACTGAGGAATTAGTAATGGAACGGGTATACGATGCCGGGGTAATTTACCGTGGGTCCAGGGTTTCTGCCAAGCCCGCTTATGTGGTAGATGCTTATTTATCCGGAGGGCAGCTTGGCATATTTATAGCCCTGTTTATTTATGGGGCCATAGCGCAATTAATTTCTCAAAAAGCCGAGCAGTTATTTGGGGGGTATTTATTGGGTACTGCGCTTATTTTTTCTGGCTTATTCCAAATATTTTGGCGCGGGCTTAGCTTTGAATTTATTGCGAATACCGTGTTCTGGAGTTTTGTTACTATGCTTATTATCCATTACATATTGAAAACTAAAAATATCATCCAAAAAGCTTGAAGATATTACAAGTTAATGCTTCCTATAAACCAGCTTATATTTATGGCGGCCCAACCATGTCGGTTTCTAAATTAAGTGAAGTATTGGGAAGGATGGGCAATAGCGTCAGGGTTTTCACAACTACGGCAAATGGCCAAACTGAATTACCTGTACATACACGCGAAACAGTATTGGTTGATGGCGTACAGGTAAATTACTTTCCGCGTATCACAAAAGATCACAGTCATTTTTCGCCGGGCCTGTTACGGGCGGTGTGGAAGCAGGTAAAACAGTTTGATGTAGTGCATATTCACGCGTGGTGGAATTTGGTGTCAGTACTAACCTGCCTGATAGCGGTGATACGCAAAGTACCGGTGGTTTTATCTCCCAGGGGTACCTTAAGCAGCTATTCATTTCACAATAAAAACGCTCTTGTTAAACGATGCATCCATAGTTTATTGGGCAAACCTTTATTAAACAAATGCTTTGTACATGTTACCTCAACGCACGAAGCAGAAGCAATTGCTCAATTAATCAGGCCCAGGCAAATTATTAATATTCCTAATTTTATTGAGCTGGGGAACACTGCCTATTGGGACGATAGCCGGAACGACGATGTGCTAAAACTTTTATTCTTTTCGCGGATAGAAGAGAAAAAAGGGCTGGATATACTGATCAGGTCGCTCACCAACATATCAGTACCCTATCACCTTACTATAGCCGGTAATGGCGAAGCGGATTATATTGAAACGCTGAAACAACTTGGTATTCAAAATGGCGTGTCGGCAAATATGAGCTGGATAGGTTTTCAGGGCGAAAACAAATTTAATATTATGGCACAAGCCGATGTGTTAGTATTACCTTCGTACGATGAAAACTTTGGCAATGTGGTGATTGAAAGCCTTAGCGTGGGCACCGCAGTATTAGTTAGCGAACATGTAGGACTGGCTGCTTATGTTGCGGAAAATAATTTTGGCTGGATATGCAAAACTGAACCGGATTCCATTGCGCAGACGATAAATCGTATCGATAAAGGCACCCTTAAAGCAATTAGGCAACGCGCGCGCCAGAAAATCCTACAGGATTTCAATGAAGCTGAATTAGCAAAGCAATATATTAGTATGTACCAGCAAATTACACATCATGGCTGATTACCAGGATTATGGATATAACAATGCCGAAGCAAGCCATGCTTTTGCTTATCTGCATACGCCTTTACTATCATTGCTGGATAAAAATAAAAACACCTGCCTATTAGATGTTGGTTGTGGTAACGGGCATTTAGTAAACTATCTTTTATCATTAGGGTACAATGCCTATGGCACCGACGCATCTGAAAAGGGTATAGCCATAGCGCGACAAACAAATGCTGAAAGGTTTTTTGTGCAGGACCTGTCATCCGATGAATTACCGGCGCAGTTACAGGGGTTACATATCGATACTATTACCGCTGTTGAAGTTATAGAGCACTTATACAATCCCGAAGCGTTTGTTAATTTTTGTAAAAATAATTTAGCGCCTGGCGGCGAGCTTATCATCTCTACCCCCTATCACGGTTATTGGAAAAATTTAATGCTGGCTTTATTTAATAAGTGGGACAGCCATGCCAACCCTTTATGGCTGGGTGGGCATATCAAACTATGGTCGGCAGCTACGCTGAGCCGCCTTTTAACTGATGCCGGATTTAAGGTAATTGCATTTAAAGGCTGTGGGCGTATCCCTTATTTTTGGAAATCGATGATCATAAAAGCGCAGCTGGTTTGAACACGGAATTCTCCTTCATTATTTTAACTTTTAACGAAGAAATGCACCTTCCTCGGTTGCTGCAGTCAATTACTGAATTGCAGGCGCCTGTATTTGTGCTGGATTCAGGCAGCACCGACCGTACTGTTGAACTTGCCGAAAGCTATGGTGCAATAGTGCAGCAACATGCTTTTGAAAACCATCCTAAACAATGGCACCATGCTTTAAAAACATTTGCCATCACAACGCCATGGGTAATATGCCTTGATGCCGACCAAATGGTTACCCCCGAGCTTAAACAAAAATTAATGTCCTTTAGGTCATCGGAAGTTTCGGGATACGATGGGATCTATTTTAACCGGAAGTTTATTTTTAAGGATAGGTGGGTAAAGCACGGTGGTTATTTTCCATTCTACCTATTAAAAATGTTTAAATACGGGGTTGGTTATTCCGATCTGCAGGAAAATATGGACCACCGTTTTGTGGTACCCGGCAAAACTTTAATATGGAAAGACGGACACATTATTGAAGAGAACTACAAAGAGAACGATATTAGTTTTTGGATAGCCAAACACAACCGTTATAGCGACTTGCTGGCACAGGAAGAAGTAGAGCGCATGAAAAACCTGCGCACCCAAAGTGTACAGCCTAAATTCAACGGTTCGCCCGATGAGCGCACGGCCTGGTTAAAAAGGTTATGGTGGCAAACACCCAGGTACATAAGGCCATTTTTATATTTTACTCACCGGTTTATTTTTAAGTTTGGCTTTTTAGATGGCCGGACTGGCCGGATGTTTCACTTTATGCAGGGCTTTTGGTTTAGGATGGTGGTCGACATTAAAATTGGTGAACTTTTAAATAAGGAAAATAATAATGCCGGCTCAAAAAAATAAAGAACCCATAAGGTTTGTTGTTACGTTCCTTGTACTGTTCTTGGTCTTTTATTATTTCAATATTGTATTTTTTGGGTTAACATCACCGGGCCGTCATTACAACGGTTTTTTAGCAAATAACCTTAACTATATCGATTGGCTTCGCTGGGTGCTGTTAAAATGCAGTGCAATAATATTACACCTGTTTGGTTATACAGCCATTACTAATAAATACGAACTATTGGTAGCCGGCAAAGGGATAATAAAGCTGGTATACACTTGCCTTGGTTTAGGGGTAATGAGTTTTTTCGCGGCATTTGTAATTGCTTACCCCAAACCGTTAAAACCTAAGTTGGTCTTCCTGATTGGCGGGCTTTTAAGCATACAATTTTTAAATGTGGTACGATTTGTAATCCTGGCCTTGTTTTGGGATAAACGGAACAGCCAGGTAATTGACCATCATACACTTTTTAATATTTTCATTTATATAGCTATCGTTGTAAGTCTGTATTTTTGGACCAAGCCATTAACAACAAAACATAATGCCGCAAACTGACCTTTCATTATATACAAACCCGGAGTATAACCCCGGCGGCAATGGGCTTAAACGGTTAATATGGCTATATATAAATGCCTTGATCTTTAAAACCAGCCTGGTGCCGGTCAGTGCTGTAAAAAGGGGATTATTACGCTTATTTGGGGCACGCATAGCTAAAGGAGTAGTTATAAAACCCTGTGTAAATATTAAATATCCGTGGAACTTATCCATAGGCCAAAATGCATGGATTGGTGAGGGGGTTTGGCTGGATAGCTTAGTGCTTATCAATATCGGCGCCAATGCCTGCATTTCGCAAGGCGCCATGTTATTAACCGGTAGCCACGATTATAAAAAGCAAACATTTAACCTAATAACCGGCACCATTACGCTGGCCGATGGCGTATGGATTGGTGGTGGGGCTATCGTTAACCAGGGGGTTATCGCCGAATCGCACTCGGTGTTAACTGCCGGGTCGGTAGCCAATAAAAACCTGGATGCATATGGCATTTACCAGGGTAACCCTGCGGTGAAGATGCGCGAGCGGGTTATTAATTAATTTATAACTATAAAATAACAGCTTCCAGTATAGCATTGAGAACATGACAGTTAATATTGAACAACATATAGAGGCCCTGGTATTCGCATCCGAGCAGAGCATACGGGTTGAAGAAATTATGTATTGCCTGCAAGCAGCATTCGGGCAGGATTTTAGTCAGCAGGAAATAACTGCGCATTTAAACGCTATAAAAACAAAATACCAAAACAGTACCCTGGCCATTGAACTGGTAAAAACGGGAAATGGCTATCAGTTTTTAACAAAAAAAGACTATCACCCTATCATCAATCAGCTGCAACTACAGCAATCAAAAAAGAAGTTAAGCCAGGCCGCTATTGAAACCCTGGCCATTATTGCTTATAAACAACCCGTAACCAAACTTGATGTTGAACAAATACGCGGCGTAAACAGCGAATATTCTATCCAAAAACTGCTGGAAAAGGAGCTGATCGTTATCTCCGGCAAGTCTGAAAGTGTGGGAAAACCACTTTTATATACTACAAGTGCGCTGTTTATGGACTATTTTGGGATTAACGATATTGCTGAATTACCTCAAATAAAGGACTTTACAGACACCGCCGTAAGCATTGGCGAACAACAGGAATAAATTTGAAATAGTTTTTGCCGAAAACCGATTTTAATTATTTTTGAAATACATTAAATACTATTGCTCAAAAAAAAGATTTGTAGTAAATTTATCTTGATAAGAATTAAAGGTAACGCTTATGGAAACGCCCAAAAAACCCTTGAAGAAAGCCGAATCGGATAATGATGATCTGGATGATGATGATGATGCCATCACTCCATCGGCAAAAAAGAAATTTGACGACGACGACGATGATTTTGACATGCCTTTAGATGACATGGAGATTGACGATCTGGATGATTTTGATGACGATGATTTTTAATCGCTGATATATGATTACAGGAAAGCATCCCGTTTTAATGACAGGATGCTTTTTTTATAATTATGCATTTTAAAAGATCAGCATGACCGTTATTGAAGTTAAAGACAAAGCATCAAAAAAAATATTCCTGGATGTTGCCCGGCTGATCTATAAAAACGACCCTGCCTGGGTGTGCCCGCTCGACGTGGAAGTAGAGGCCGTGTTCGACCCAGTAAAAAACAATTTCCACAAACACGGCAAATGTACCCGCTGGATACTGCTTGATGAACAGCAGCAACCCATTGGGCGTATAGCGGCTTTTGTAAACGATCTGAAAGCCTATAACTACGAGCAGCCTACCGGCGGTATCGGTTTTTTTGAATGTATAAATAACAAGGCATGCGCTTTTAAGCTGTTCGATACCGCTAAGCAGTGGTTAATTGAACAAGGGATGAAAGCCATGGACGGCCCCATTAATTTTGGCGAAAACGACAGCTTTTGGGGCTTACTGGTTGAGGGTTTCACCCAGCCTTCATACGGTATGACGTATAACCCGGCTTATTACCAGGCGTTTTTTGAGGATTACGGGTTTAAAACCCTATACCAGCAAATTACCAATCATTTAGATGTACACAAACCTTTTCCTGAGCGCTTTACCAAAATAGCGCAGTGGGTGGCGCAAAAACCCGGCTATGTTTTTAAACATTTAAAGGTGAAGGAAATTGCGCAGTTTGCGAACGACTTTGCCGAGATATACAACGATGCCTGGCAGAACTTTGAGAACTTCGTCCCTATAGACAGGGCTACTATTATGGAGAGCTTTGAAAAGATGAAAGCCATAATGGACGAGAAACTGATATGGTTTGCCTATGTTAATAATGAACCGGCATCGTTTATTATTATCCTGCCCGATGCTAACCAGATGATAAAACCGCTTAACGGGAAGCTAAACCTGATGGGCAAGCTTAAATTCCTTTATCACAAGTGGAAAGGGGTTTCGCGGATGCGGGCCATTGTAATGGGCACCAAGCAAAAATACCAAAAGCACGGACTGGAATCGGCTATGTTTATTAAGCTGAAAGAGTATGTGCTACCGCTAAACCAGTACGACGAGTTGGAGCTATCGTGGGTGGGCGATTTTAACGATAAAATGTTGGCTATCCACGAAGCCACAGGCGCCGCTTTCGGTAAAAAGCATTTGACCATGCGCTGCCTGTTTGACCAAAGCGCAACGTAACGGCCTAACCCTACTGTTGCGGTATCATCGTCCTGAAGGTCAGATTCACCCGCGGGGTGGTAACCTTTTTACTTTTAGGCAGCGAATGCAGCCAATAGCTTTGGGTAGTCCCTTTCATTACCAGCAGACTGCCATGTTCTAATAACACCGAGCTGGTTTCCCCTTTATTTATCCTGTGCTTTAAGCTGAACTTCCGCTCAGCGCCAAAGCTGAGCGAGGCAATGGTGCTATCCTTACCCAGCGCTTTTTCATCGTCGCTATGCCAGGCCATGCCCTCGTCGCCGGTGTGATACAGGTTTAGCAGGCAGCTGTTATATACCTCGCCGGTAAGTTGTTCGGTTAAGGTTTTCAGTTCCAGCAGTTCCGGCGTCCAGGGTAAGGCTATCCGCGTAGCGCCCGAGTAAGCATAGCTGAAGTCGCTATCGCCATACCAGGCCACCTTACGCTTGGTGATAATATGCCGGCCAAAGATGCGGGCCTCGTCGTTTTTCCATTCCACATTTTGCAGTAAGGCCTGCAGGTAATTGTCAGCCCCGGCTTGCGGCATTACCTTGCCGTAGTAGTTCACCGTGCCATCGTAAGGGAGTATATTAGTCAGTTGCATACCCACAAAAGTAAGGCTGGCAGCCATTTGTTTTAACCCGATTCTTGCTATTGTGGCTGGGGCGTCATTAGTCATTCGCTGGCGCTGTCATTGGGGCATGGTCGGGCGTAAATCATGGTTTACATGGTTTACATGGTTTACATGGTTTACATGGTTTACATGGTTTACAAAAATCGGGGTTTACATTGAGTTAATTAATTGTATATTAAATAGTTATGAAAAAAATATGTAAAAATGTGTAAACCATGATTTTTGGGTGCTATTAAGCCGTAATGGGTACTACTGTGAAGATGCAAGATTTTGCGTCTCCCGTTATGCAGGTGGGTTGCATGTACAAGAGAGACACCAAAATTAACAACATTTTTTGCATGCTTTAAATGCGATTTAATAAGTAAACAAATACTGCATATTTCATCGGTAATTTAAAGACTAAATTCCATGAAAATCACACCTTACTAATCAATCAAATTGCAACTTTCAATACATGTAAACACCGTTTACAAACATCATAAAATAGCACATTCTAATAACGCCCAAACCACTATTGAAGTTGATAGTTCTTGTTTGGGAAATGAATAACTAAGGTAAGTTTTATAATTTCCTAATGCTATTACTTCTACTCAGGGTTGATATGATGTAGATACTGTGTAGGTGAATCTCATAATATGGATCGTATAGTGAACCAAGTCGTTGTCGCGATATAATTACACGACGATTGCGTTGTTGATTATGCAGCTAAAGAAATAACTATTTCTAGACTATTTGATTTAAAATGAGATAGTTAGATCAAATAATAAAATACAGTTTTTTAATATGAATATTGATTATCTTTAAATAGATACAAAGGAAAACCCCAAACAGGAAAGCAGAGCTTAAATATAAACTCGATTTCGATCCAATCTGGGGCTTCTTGCCAAATGTTATGGCCAATTTTCCTTGCTAAACAAGTATCCAAGCCCCGAAGGTGAGATCTTTGGGGCTTTTCTTTTATCAAACATGATGCATCAAATTTGATATAACAAATGTAACACTTTTTGTTATAAAACAATACCCATAAAGCGTCAAATTATTGCATCAAAAACTGGTATAATTTATTCTTTTATAATTACCAATTTTAACGTTAAAAAGTCAAGTAAAATTTCGGTGAAATAGCACTAAAAATAGCTATTGCAAAAAGCCATTTTTGCGGTGTAAATAAATCGTGGAATTTGCGCTTTCAATTGGCGTATTAATACCTATAATATGTATCATTTTTGCGCTCGTCTGCGACGAGTGCTTATAGTGGTTGAGCGTCTGTGACGCTTATGCGCGATACAATCGCTAAAAACAATTTTAAGCACTCGTTATAAAACAAACGCAAGCATAGCCGCTCTTCGGGTGTGCGATTGCCACGCTACCGCTCGCAATGACAAATTGGTTTACTAATCTCTAATCTCCAATCTCCAATTAACTAATCTCCGGGCGTAGCTTCTTGGCACAACTCCACCAACACCCCACCCGCGCTTTTAGGGTGCACAAAGCAAACCAACTTGTTATCGGCGCCGCGTTTGGGTTCGTCGTTCAGTAGTATAAAACCCTCAGCGCGCAGGCGGGCCATTTCGGCAACAATGTCGTCCACATCAAAGGCTATGTGGTGTATGCCCTCGCCTTTTTTGGCTATAAATTTGGCAATGGGGCTGTCGGGGTTGGTGGCTTCCAGCAGTTCAATTTTGTTGGGGCCGCATTTTAAAAAGGCAGTTTTTACGCCTTCGCTGGCTACTTCTTCTACCTTGTAAATGCCGGTATTCAGCAATTTTTGGTAGATATCTCCGGCTGTTTCCAGGCTATTTACCGCGATACCAATATGTTCTACCTTTTTCATAGACAAATATTGCAAATTAATGACTGCTGTTGATACTTAGAATGATTTTAAATTAAAAGTTTACTTATCTTTGTAAGGTTAAATATTTGCTATGGAATTCCCAATTTATTTAGATAACAACGCGACTACGCCAATGGACCCACGGGTGCTCGAGGCTATGCTGCCTTACTTTAACAACAAGTTTGGTAATGCGGCCAGCCGTAACCACGCTTTTGGCTGGGTGGCTGAAGAAGCTGTTGACTATGCCCGCGAACAGGTGGCCAAACTTATTGGCGCTAACGAGAAAGAGATCATCTTCACATCGGGTGCTACCGAAAGCGACAACCTGGCTATTAAAGGTGTGTTTGAAATGTACAAGGAAAAAGGTAACCACATTATTACCGCCACTACCGAACATAAAGCGGTGCTGGATACCTGCAAACACGTAGAGAAACTGGGTGCGCGCGTTACTTATCTGGATGTTAAGGAAGACGGCCTGATAGACCTTGCCGAACTGGAAGCCGCCATGACCCCTGAAACCATTTTGGTTTCAATTATGTATGGCAATAACGAGATCGGGGTTATCCAGCCTATAAAAGAAATATCGGCCATAGCCCACAAACACGGCGCCCTGTTTATGACAGACGCGGTACAGGCTGTAGGCAAGATCCCTGTTGATGTAAACGCTGATGGTATTGACCTGCTGGCGCTATCAGCACATAAAATATACGGCCCTAAAGGTGTTGGTGCATTATACGTGCGCCGTAAAGGCCCAAGGGTTAAGGTTACTGCCCAAATGGATGGCGGCGGTCACGAGCGCGGGATGCGTTCGGGTACGCTGAACGTTCCGGGTATTGTTGGGTTAGGTAAAGCCTGCGAGCTTTGCGGCCTGGAAATGGAAAGCGAAGCAAAACGCCTTTCGGCCATGCGCGACCGCCTGCAAAACGCACTGACCGTTTTAGAAGAAAGTTATGTGAATGGTAACCAGGAACACCGTTTACCGCATGTAACCAATATCAGCTTTAAATATGTAGAGGGCGAAGGTTTGATGATGGCCATGAAGGATCTGGCGGTATCATCGGGCTCGGCTTGTACTTCGGCTTCGTTAGAACCATCGTACGTGCTGAAAAGCCTGGGTTTATCAGATGACCTGGCACACTCTTCCATCCGTTTCGGTTTAGGCCGTTTCACTACCGACGAAGAGGTTGACCATGCTATTGAAGTAACCCTGAAAGCTGTTACCCACCTGCGCGAACTTTCGCCGCTGTGGGAAATGTTTAAAGAGGGTATCGACCTTAACTCGATTGAGTGGGCGGAACATTAAGAAGAAAGTTCAAAGTCTTGAGTCGTAAGTCTTAAGTCTTTGGAATAGTTTTTGAAAATTGATATTAAAATATGAGCAGGTCTTCCTGACTCAGAACTTATAACTTAAGACTTAATACTTAAAGAGATGGCTTATTCAGATAAAGTAATTGATCACTACACCAATCCGCGCAACGTGGGTACTTTAGATAAAAGTAACCACAAAGTTGGTACCGGCCTGGTGGGTGCCCCTGAGTGCGGCGACGTAATGCGCCTGCAAATACAGGTTGATGATAACAACGTTATCACCGATGCCAAATTCAAAACCTTTGGCTGTGGTTCGGCCATTGCGTCATCATCATTAGCTACCGAGTGGCTAAAAGGTAAAAGCATTGACGATGCCATGAAAATTGATAACATGGATATTGTTGAGGAATTGGCTTTACCGCCGGTAAAAATTCACTGCTCGGTATTAGCCGAAGACGCGATTAAAGCTGCCATTAACGATTACCGCGTTAAAAACGGTATGGAGCCAATTGAAAGCGAAAAAACGCATCACTAATTAGTCTAAAGTCTTTAGTAATAAGTCTAAAGTACCTTTGGGTGCTTTGTGACTACTTAAGACTTTAAACTTAGAACTTACGATTTAAAATGGTTACTATAACAGATAAAGCGAAAAGCAAAATTGACCACCTGATGCAGGATGCCGGGCTTGATGCCTCGTATTTTTTACGGGTATCGGTGCAAGGCGGTGGCTGCTCGGGTTTATCTTACAACCTCGATTTTGATAACGAGGAGAAAAAAGGCGACCAGTTTTTCGAAGACCGCGGTATCCGCATAGCGCTGGATATGAAATCGTTTTTATACCTGGCCGGCACCGAGCTGGATTTCTCGGACGGGCTAAACGGTAAGGGTTTCAACTTCCACAACCCAAATGCAACGCGTACCTGCGGCTGCGGCGAAAGCTTCTCGGTATAAAAAAGGAAAAAATAATATCAAAATAGAAGGGCCGCTTAACCAAGCGGCTTTTTTTGTTATATAGCACTATAATATATTTGCAGGCTTACCTAAATAAAGGCCAGTACCAAAAAGGCAACCATAAGTACAATCAGATAGGATACCATTAAACCAATGGTTTGCCGGTCGCCAATACGTTTAATTTTTTGTTCGGAGGTCATGGTAGATAAAGGTTAGATTTTCAATGACTAATATCTGGTTTTTATCTATTAGGAACAAATTTATTTTTTGCGCAAAAGCTGAACCATTAAGCAATTGCAAATAGTATGGCTATTGTCTAAATTGCAGCGGTGTAATCAATAAGCTTAGCCATGTTGCAGATCAGCGCTTTATACATATATCCAATAAAATCTTTAGGCGGCATAATACTAAACACGGCAAAAGTTACCGATCGCGGATTGGAGTGTGACCGCCGCTGGATGCTTATTGATCAAAACAACCGTTTTATCTCGCAGCGCGAACATCCCGAAATGGCGCTTTTAAGGCCGTCAATCATGCCTGAAGGTTTACAGGTTACCAATTTGCGTAATAATTCAACTTTGCTTATCCCCTACCAGCCCTTAACAAATAAAATGGTTGAGGTAACCGTTTGGGATGATACCACCATGGGCCAGCTGGTAAGCAGCGCTGCCGACGAGTGGTTTAGTAATGCTTTAGGCGAACCCTGCAGGTTGGTTTATATGCCCGATAATATTCACCGCCCCGTTGACCCTGATTATGCGCCGGATGGCAAGCTCACTTCTTTTTCTGATGCCTATCCTTTCCTGGTAATCAGCCAGGCCTCAATCGACGACCTTTCAGCACGCGCCGGGGAACCGATACCCATAAACCGTTTTCGCCCCAACATTGTATTTACCGGTGGCGAACCCTATATGGAAGACGGTATGACACACTTCACCATTGGCGCTATTGATTTTTACGGGGTAAAAATTTGCGCGCGCTGCCCCATCCCCGGTATAAACCAAAACACCGCCCAGCGCGTTAAAGAACCTCTAAAAACCATGGCAGGTTACCGGCGTAAAAACAATAAAGTTTACCTGGGCCAAAACCTCATCCACAACGGGGAAGGCAGTTTACATGTGGGTGATACCATCACGGTTTTGGATATGAAACCGGTTGAAGTGTTTGAATAACCATTGCCGCAGACTCACCCGGTCTGCGCTACCGCTGGACCACCCTCTCTTTACCTGCGGTAAAAAGAGGGTCGGTAGTTAAAAGACTTGCGAAGCCTAAAGCTATAAATATAAAGCCCAAAACTAACCCTCTTTACGCGGAACGCGAAGAGAGGGTCGCGCATGAAATGTCGCGGGGTGAGTCAAAAAAATTTCATTAACTATTTTATTAAATAAAAAAATAACTGTTAATTTAACAATTATTTATAACCATGAATAACCTAAATAAATTTGTGATCGGTGTTGATTACGGGACCGACTCGGTACGCTCTGTTATTGTAAACGCGGGCAACGGGCAGGAAGTAGCCACATCTGTATATTATTATCGCCGCTGGCAGCAGGGTTTATACTGTAACGCTGCCGAGAACCAATTTCGCCAGCACCCGCAGGATTATATCGACGGGTTGGAAACTACCATTAAGGATTGCGTCAAGAAAGCCGGCCCTGAAATTGCCGCGCAAATAAAAGCTATCTCGGTTGATACTACTGGATCGACCCCCGTAGCGGTTAACGCGCAAGGTGTGCCCCTGGCCTTATTACCTGAATTTAAAGACGAGCCAAACGCCATGTTTGTGCTATGGAAAGATCATACCTCTATAAAAGAAGCTGCCGAAATAAACGCGCATGCCGAAAAATTTGATACCAATTACCTGCAATATGTAGGCGGCATCTACTCATCAGAATGGTTTTGGGCTAAGCTGCTTCACGTGCTGCGTGTTGATGAGCGCGTGCGCCAGGCCATGCATTCGTGGGTGGAGCATTGCGATTGGGTACCATTCCTGCTAACAGGTGGCACCGATGCCAAACAGATTATGCGCGGGCGTTGTTCGGCCGGGCACAAAGGGCTATGGTCGGCTGATTTTGGCGGCTTACCCCCTAACGAGTTTTTTGCATCGCTTGATCCGCTGCTGGATGGCATCACCGATAAACTTTATAAAGACACTTACACGTCCGATGTATCTGCCGGAACATTAAGCAAGGAATGGGCCGAACGCCTGGGCTTAAGCACCGACGTACAAATTGGCGTAGGCGCGTTCGACGCGCATATGGGCGCTGTGGGTGGTCAGATTGAACCGTATTATCTGAGCAAGGTAATGGGTACCTCAACCTGCGATATTTTAGTAGCCCCTAATGCCGATATGAACAACAAGCTGGTACGCGGCATCTGCGGCCAGGTTGATGGCTCGGTAATCCCGGGAATGGCTGGCTTAGAGGCCGGGCAATCTGCCTTTGGCGATACGTATGCCTGGTTCCGCAAACTGCTGGAATGGCCGGCACAAAGCCTGCTGCTGAACACCAAACTGGTAGATGCCGAAACCGCACAGGCCTTAGCCGATGAAATATCAGCCAAAATTATTCCTGAACTAAGCAAACAAGCCGCGGCATTGCCTTTAAGTGATAGCGCGGAATTAGCTATAGACTGGTTTAACGGTCGCCGCACGCCTGATGCTAACCAATTATTAAAAGGCAGCATCAGCGGACTGAATTTGGGCAGCGATGCGCCACGGCTATTCCGTGCCCTGGCCGAGGCTACCTGTTTTGGCGCCAAAAGCATTGTAGAACGCTTTGAAAAAGAAGGCGTACCGGTTAAAGGCCTGATCGGTATTGGCGGTGTGGCTAAAAAATCGCCTTACATTATGCAAATGATGGCTGACGTACTGCAAATGCCTATCCGCATACACCAGTTTGAGCATACCTGTGCTTTAGGCGCGGCTATGTTCGCGGCAACTGTGGCAGGGATTTATCCTGATGTACAACAAGCCATGGCAGCCATGGGCGGCGGTTTTGATGTGGAATACACACCGAATAAAGAGTTAGCCGGTTTCTACAGCAAACGTTACCAGCAATATCAAAACCTGGGTAACTATATCGAACAAAATACAACCTCGCATTAATATGAGTAATAAATACAAGCATATACAGGAAGCGGCTTACCACGCCAATATGCAGCTTCCTAAACTAGGTTTAGTGCTGTTCACGTTCGGCAATGTAAGCGCGGTTGACCGTGAATTAGGCGTTTTTGCTATTAAACCAAGCGGTGTAGCGTATGAAGACCTTACACCCGAAAAAATGGTGATCGTTGATTTTGACGCGAACATTATTGAGGGCGATCTGCGTCCATCATCGGATACCAAGACCCACGCGGTACTGTATAAGCACTTTACGGAGATTGGCGGTATTGTACATACGCATTCTACTTATGCCACTGCCTGGGCACAGGCCCAAAGGGATATCCCAATTTATGGTACTACCCATGCCGATTATAATACAGTGAACATTCCCTGCGCACCGCCTATGAGCGCTGAAATGATAGCGGGTAACTACGAGTATCAAACCGGGTTCCAAATTATCGAATGCCTACAGCAAAAAGGCATGGACTATCGCGAGGTGGAAATGGTGCTGGTAGGCAACCACGCCCCTTTTACCTGGGGCAAAACTGCCGACAAAGCCGTGCATAACAGCGCGGTGCTGGAAACGGTAGCCAAAATGGCTCTGTTAACCGAACAGATCAATCCGCAGGCGCCGCGTTTACAGGATTCGCTGATACGCAAGCATTACGAGCGTAAACACGGCCCCGATTCTTATTACGGACAATAAACCAGGTAACCTTATCCTATGAAACGTTTTTGTTGCTTTTTATTATTACTGTCGGCTGCACATTTATTTGCGCAGACCAAGGTAAAAGTAGCGGAGACCCCGCCCATGGGCTGGAACAGCTATAACTGTTTCGGTTCAGCAGTGCACGAGGATGAGGTACGCGCCAATGCCGATTACATGGCCAAAAATCTGAAGCAACACGGCTGGCAATACATCGTGGTCGATTTTTTATGGTCGTATGATAACCCGCCGGGCAGTAATATTGGCAACCCGTTTCAAAAAAATTTGCAGGATGGCTCTTTTGTGCCGTGGCTAACCATGGATAAATATGGCCGGCTGCTCCCCCAGCCCAACAAATTCCCGTCAGCTTTTAGTGGTAAAGGATTTAAAGCGTTAGCCGATTATGTCCATAGCAAAGGCCTGAAGTTTGGCATCCACGTAATGCGTGGCATCCCTCGGCAGGCTGTATGGGCTAAATCGCCGGTTCTGGGCGCGCCGGGCATAACTGCCGATATGATTGCCGATACCGCCTCAAAATGCCCGTGGATGAACCATATGTACGGTTTAAATATGAGCAAACCGGGTGCGCAGGCTTATCTGAATTCTATCCTGAATTTATATGCCAGTTGGGGTGTAGATTTTATTAAGGTCGATGACCTGTCCCGCCCCTATAGCGTCGCCGAAGTTGAAGGTTACAAAAAAGCTATCGACCAGTGCGGCAGGCCTATCGTATTCAGTCTTTCCCCAGGCGAAACACCGGTGGCTCAATCAGCGCATGTGCAACAGCATGGTAACATGTGGCGTATGGCCGATGATTTTTGGGATAACTGGAAAGAGGTCACCCACATGTTTGAATACGCTAAGCGCTGGGAAGGCAAAGGCGGCCCCGGTCACTGGCCCGATTGTGATATGCTGCAAATTGGCAAACTATCCAAACGCGGCCCGGTTGGCAAGGAACGCTACAGTCGTTTCACCGAAGATGAATTGTATACCCACATGAGTTTTTGGTGCCTGTATAAATCGCCGCTGATGATTGGCGGCAACATGCCCGAGAACAGGGATATTGAACTGAAACTTTTTACTAACGATGAGGTATTGGCCGTAAATCAACACGGTGAAAATCCTAAGCAGCTTTACAACAAAGATGGCGCTATGGTGTGGTACAGCCATATTCCCGGCAGCAAGAACCTGTATGTAGGAATTTTTAATACCGGCGACGAATCAAAAAACATTAGCCTTAATTTTTCTGATTTAGGGCTGAATAGCAAAATCGCCGTGCGCGATCTTTGGAAAAAGCAGGACGCGGGCACCTTCACCAACAATTATCAGCAACAAATAAATAAACACGGCGCGGCATTATTGATGCTGACTGTCAAATAAAACAGCAACAGATTTAACAATATGATAAACCTAAAAAACTTTGAAGTATGGTTCGTAACCGGTAGCCAGGATCTTTATGGCGAAGAAACCCTGAAGCAGGTTGCCGAACACTCGCAGCAAATAGCCGCCGGGCTTGATGCCGCTAAGCAGATCCCTGTAAAAGTGGTGTTTAAACCTACCGTTAAAAGCATGGAGGAGATCTACAACCTGATACAGGAAGCCAATGTGGCCAAAAATTGTATCGGTATCATCACCTGGATGCACACCTTCTCGCCTGCTAAAATGTGGATCAACGGGTTGAAGATTTTACGCAAACCGGTACTGCACCTGCATACGCAGTTCAATAGCCAGATCCCATGGTCATCAATTGATATGGACTTTATGAACCTGAACCAAAGCGCCCATGGCGACAGGGAGTTCGGTTTTATGATGTCGCGCCTGCGCATACGCCGCAAGGTTGTAGTTGGCCACTGGCAGGAACAGGAAGTACTTGACCAGATCAACACCTGGAGCCGTGCTGCCGCAGGCTGGAACGACTGGCAGGGTGCTAAATTTGTACGTTTTGGCGATAACATGCGCTTTGTAGCTGTTACCGATGGCGATAAAGTTGAAGCTGAATTAAAATTCGGTTTCTCGGTAAATACCCACGGTATTGGCGATTTGGTTGCGGTGATCAATAAAGTAACCGATGCACAGATTGACGAGCAGATAGCAGAATATGCCAGCTTATATAACATAGTGCCTGCTCTGCAAAAAGGCGGTGCGCAACACAATTCTTTACGCGAAGCTGCAAAACAGGAAATCGGTCTGCGCAAGTTTTTACAGGATGGCGGCTACAAGGGCTTCACCGATACTTTTGAAGACCTGCACGGTATGGTACAATTGCCGGGTATTGCATCGCAGCGCCTGATGGCCGAAGGCTACGGCTTTGGTGGTGAGGGCGACTGGAAAACCGCCGCTTTGGTGCGCGCCATGAAAGTGATGGGCAGCGGCCTGCCGGGTGGTAACGCCTTTATGGAAGATTACACCTATCATTTCGATGGTAATAACTCCATGGTATTAGGTTCGCACATGCTGGAAATAGATTCCTCTATCGCGGGCACTAAACCCAATGTAGAGATACACCCGCTGGGCATAGGCGGCAAAGCCGACCCGGTGCGTTTGGTATTTAACGTTGCTGCTGGCCCTGCATTGAACGCCTCGATTGTGGATATGGGTAACCGCTTCCGTTTGATAGTGAACGAAGTGGAAGCGATTGAACCAACACACGATCTGCCTAAACTACCGGTAGCCCGCGTACTTTGGAAACCATATCCAAACATGAAGGACGGTTGCGCGGCATGGATTTACGCCGGTGGTGCACACCATACCTGCTATAGTCAAAACCTGACCAACGAACACTTAAGCGATTTTGCCGACATGGCCGATATTGAACATCTGGCCATCGGTAAAGACACTAAACTGTCGGAATTTAAGAAAGAGATATTCTGGAACGATGCGGCTTACCGGATAGGGAAGTAAAGCGTCGATATACCTATCCTGCTCGTCATCGTGAGCGGTAGCGAACGATCCCCTTTTCGCATGGCAACCATGCAAAAAGGGGATTCTTCATTTCATTCAGAATGACGTGCTGTTGTTTTATAAATAGTAATGAGTGCTGGCTGGAAATTTGTGCAACGCTAAGGACGTAAATTACTATCGCGTTAATTAAATATTAAGGATTTACTTATCTTGTGCAACCAATTTTTACATTAAACATGAAAATGAAGTTTGTTTTAGCAGGTGCTGCTTGTGCCTTGCTTTTGATAGGTAATAGTGCGGGTGCGCAAACTAAACCAAATGTCGGAAAAGCCGTGGATGCTGCCATGCAAACCGCCAACGCCGATGAAATAAAGGCCAGTATCACTTACCTGGCCGATGATAAACTACTGGGCCGCAAACCCGGCGAGCCCGGCTTCCAAATGGCTGCCGATTACGTAATTGATCAATTAAAAGGTTATGGTGTAAAACCCGCCGGCGAGAATGGTGGCTGGACACAGCAGGTACGCCTGCGCCGCACATTTGCCGGTAAGCAAGGCTGGGCAACACTAACTATTAACGGCAAAACCGATAGCCTGAAATACGGCGCGGACATTTTCATATACCCCGACCCCGTACATAAAGAAGTAAGTGGCAGCGGTCAGCTAGCATTTGCCGGTTATGGCATCACCGAAAAACAATTAGGTTACGATGATTATGCCGGGCTTGATGTGAAAGGTAAAATAGTGGTGATCACCCGTGGCGCACCAAAAAGCTTTCCATCCTCTGATGCATCACACGCTATGGACCTCATCAACCTGCAAAGGAATGCTGCCGCCCATGGCGCCAAAGGTGTTATTATTGCCGTTGGTGATTCAACTGCCCGTCCAATTTTAGCTAATCCCGGTCGCCGTGGTTTATACAGTGTATTGGATGAAAAAGGAGTGCCTGTAGTATCGCGCAACTACTTTGGAGGCGTCAGCATGCTGGGCGCGGTAGGTTATAAAACATTGAAACTACTGGCTACAGCAGCCGGTAAAAACCCTGCCGAATTTCTTACCTCAATAAAAGCTGGTAAGCCGATGTCGTTTAATATCCCGGCCAGCATTAGCGCCGGGGCATCTTTCGATTACCAGGATGTTGCAGGTTTTAATATTGTAGGTAAAATTGAGGGCAGCGATCCAAAACTTAAGAATGAATATGTAGTGCACAGCGCACACCTTGATCACCTGGGCGTTGGTACCCCTATACAAGGCGATTCTATTTACAATGGCGCGCACGATAATGCATCCGGTGTAGCCAGTTTATTGCAAATAGCCAAAATATATCATAACCTGAAGGAAAAACCCAAACGGTCTATCCTTATTGTAATGGTAACCGGCGAAGAACTGGGCGATCTGGGTTCGGGTTATTTTGCCAGCCACCCTACTGTGCCTGTAAAAGCTATGGTAGCCGATGTGAATACGGATATGCCAACCATTATTGCGCCATTATTATCGGTTACTGCGCTGGGTGCTGAACATTCGTCGTTATCAAAGGTAGTGGATGCAGCTGCGGCGTATATGGGCATGACTGTTGAACCCGACCCCGAACCCGAACAAAACAGGTTTGTACGCAGCGATCAGTATAGCTTTGTGCTGCATGGCATCCCTGCCCTGCATATTAAATATGGCGCACGCACGCCTGATGGTAAAAACAACCTGAACGAATTTGTGCAAAAATGGCGCGCTAAATATTACCATAAGCCACAAGATGATATTAACGGTATCTTTGATTTTGACGCAGGTAAAAAATATGCGGAGCTGAACTTCCTGATAGGTTATCTGGTAGCAAATGATCCGCAACGCCCAACTTGGAATAAAGGTGATATATTTGAAAAGAATTAATAAGCAAAGCAACGTCATGCTGTACATCAACTGTATGGCTCGGCATGACGGCGAATAAATTTTAAAAGACCATAATCACATGCACAAATATACCGGACAGGAACGATTTTTATTAGCTGCCGATTGTATCATCTTCGGGTTTGACGGCGCAAATATTAAGCTGCTATTAATACATCGTGGACTTGAGCCTATGAAAGACCATTGGAGTTTAATGGGTGGCTTTGTGCAAAAAAACGAAACTCCTGATGAAGCTGCCAACCGTGTGCTGGAAGATTTAACCGGCTTAAAAAACGTGTATATGGAACAGTTGCACGTATTCGGCGCGCCTGACCGCGACCCGGTTGAGCGTACATTATCAATCGCTTATTTCGCTTTAATTGATATTCATAAATACGAGAAACAGTTGACACATGAGCATCATGCCGAGTGGTTTGAACTGAACGAACTACCCGAACTGATATTCGACCATAATGAAATGGTTAAAATGGCTAAAAAGCAATTACGCTATAAAGCAGCCCTTCACCCTATTTTATTCCAGCTACTGCCCGAAAAATTTACCATACCGCAATTACAGGCCCTGTACGAGGGTATCTATCAATCTAAGTTAGATGACCGTAATTTCAGCCGTAAATTACTTTCAACCGGTTTATTGATAAAACTCCCCGAAAAGGAGAAGCTATCTTCAAAAAAAGGCGCATTTTATTATAAGCTGGATCAATCCAACTACCTGGAAAACTTCGAGGCATTCCTGAATTTTATTCCGAACCCGGACAGGTTTTTTAAGGATTAAGCCTCTTTCAGCGTCATCCCGAATTTATTTCGGGATCTCATGATGAATGACCAACCCCAAACCTTACATGTGGGATGCCGAAACAAGTTCGGCATGACGGTTATTAGACTTATTTTATTGCAAATCCTTTGGTAGTGTCACCGTAAACGTAGTTCCCTGCCCTGGCGATGATTTAACATTGATGGTTCCCTTGTGCTTTTCGATGATCCCGAATACGATGGAAAGCCCTAATCCCGTACCTTCTCCAATATCTTTAGTGGTATAAAACGGATCGAAAATATGTTGTTTTACTTCCTCTGTCATACCAATGCCCGTGTCGGTAATTTCAATAATGATGTTTTCGGCGCTGTCTTTGGTAGTTATTAAAACATGTTCATTATTATGCACCGGCTTTGCTTTTATAGCTTGTATACTATTATTGATCAGGTTAACAAAAACCTGGTTCATCTTGCCGGGATAACAGTTAATTAAAGGCAGTTTATCCAGCAATGGTTTAATTTCTATCCCATAGGGTATAGTACTGCGCAGCAGTACCAGTGTGGTTAGTATGGACCGGTTAATGTCCATCGGCTTCAGTACCGGTTCATCAGTGCGGCTAAAGGTGCGCAGGCTTTGTACTATTTCGGTCGTCCTGCCTGCGCCCTCTTCAATACCTTCCAGTAAGGTTAGTATTTCGGCCCTGATAAAATCAATATCTACTTCTTTAGCGTAAGCTTCGGCTTTTTTCTGGATCTCAATATCGCCGGGGTTTTTCTCCAGTTCCTGGTAAAGTTCTATCAGGTTAAACACCTCTACAAAATCCATGCGTAAAGGTTTAATATTGGCGCTTACAAAGTTTATAGGGTTGTTTATCTCGTGCGCTATACCAGCCGTAAGTTGCCCCAGCGAGGCCATCTTTTCGGTATCTATCAATTGTATCTGCGCCGACTTCAGGTTTTCGATAGTGACCGATAAGTTATGATTGCTTTCTATCAATTCCTGGGTGCGTTCCTTCACCTTGTTCTCAAGAATAAAGTTTTGCCCGGTTATCAACCGTTCGTTTTCACGGGCAATAGCCAGCGCGGTAGCCTGCGCCTGGTTATTTTGTTCGCGATAAAAATTGATACGGTCGGCCAATGCTACAGAGAACATGATCAATTCAAAAGCCGAGCTGTAAAGTATAATATTGGCCGTAAAATCATTATACTGTATTAAGCCTTTATTACGTGCAATAGTAGCAAGTATAGTAAGCAGAAATAAACCCCAGCCCATCATAAAAAACTTGGCAGGCTTAAACCCTTTAAAATACAAGTAAACACCTATTATTAATAATATAATTGAATTAATAAAAGCTGATATAGTTATTAAGCTAAATGCCAGGGTAGTTTGCTTAAATAATATAGCTATTACTGGCAGGCCCGATAAAACAACTAATACAATAAAATATTCGTAGTATTTTCTGGGCAAATTTTGCTTTAGCTGCAAAAATTCATGAATAAAAAGCAATATAGAATACCAAAAACATATCCGCGTTATAGGGATCAGATAATTGTTTAACAACAATTTATTTACAGGTAGTATATTAACGCCAAGGCCGCGTATCTGGGCTTGTGTTAGCCCTAAAAAAACGATATAAAAAATATAAAATAAATAGCTCCTATCTTTAACCAAAACATATAACATCAGGTTATAAAATATCATAATGCCAATTATCCCCATAAAAAAGCCCAGGGTAAGGTTCTCAAATATGCTGTTATGCAGGTAAAAATCGGCGCTTTGTACTTTTATCGGTATCGCCATCGAATCGTTGCTTTTAATACGCAGATAAATAATACAAACCGAGTCGGGCAGTACCGGGCAGTTAATTACCCGGCTAATTTGCTTGGTGTTATTACTATTCTCCTGCACATCGGTTGACCCTAAGTGTATGATGTGTTTGGTGGTAGTGCCCACATCATACATATCAAATCCATCAATAACGCCTGAACTTATGGTTACAGGCAAATAAGGTTCGATGGTTTTATTACGAAGGATCATCTTAACCCAAAGCGCGGAATCAGCGTATCTTATAAAAGGGAATTCAAAATGAGTGGAATGAAATTGCTTGCTTACCTGTATATCGCCAATACTCATATTGCCACCGATATCTTCCAGTTGGGTAAAGTATCGTTTAGTTAAAAGCACCGATTGATTTTTGTGGATGGTTAGCGTATCTATTGCATGGCTGCAAAAGCCGCAAAACAACAGACAAACCATAACCGCAATTTTTTTCATTTACAGGATTTATGCAATACAGCAATAATTTTACAAAAAATTTCAGCGATAATTAAACCTTAATCAATTAAATTCGTTTAAAACTATTGGTATAAAAACCCCTAAATAATATCACTATGCAGATAGGTGTGCTATATGTTGATGATGAGGTAAATAACCTTAACAGTTTTAAAGCAGCTTTTAGACGATACTTTAATATTTACACAGCACAATCGGCCAGGGAAGGCCGTAAAGTGCTGGAGAATGAAGAGATTGGTGTGATAATTACCGACCAGCGCATGCCCGGCGAAACAGGTATAGAATTCCTGGAATCCATACTCCCAATTTATCCCGATACGATACGGATTTTATTAACAGGCTTTTCGGATATTAACGCCGTAATGGGCGCTATTAACCGCGGGCAGGTGTACAAGTACCTGGTTAAACCCTGGCAGGATGATGAGTTGAAAATGTATATCCAAAATGCACTTGAGCTTTACAACCTGCGCAAGGAAAACAAAGAGCTGGCCCATAAGCTAAAACTGGCTAACCTGGAACTGGAGTTACTTTCGAAAATTAAAATTTAATTTTAAATACTACTTCCTACTAATTAAGCGTTTACGTATTTTTAGCGCACAGCTATATATTACCTAATAAAATATAGTTGTCACACTAATTAAATACTGTTGATGCATTGAAAACAATACCCCTGGTTGTTGTACTACTGCTATTGCTGGGCTTTGCCCCTGCCACCGCTTTGGCACAAGGCAGCACATCCAACAAAGGTACCGAGTTTTGGACGGTGTGGATGAACCATAAGGATGACACAGGCAGCAACATGAGCCTTTATATTACGGGCGACAGCAATACCTCCGGTTCGGTTGATTTTATTGATGGGGTTACTGCTTCCATCCCTTTTACGGTTACAGCAAACGCAGTTACGGTGGTCAACATCCCCACAAGTGTTTACCTGGCTGCAGGGGGCAAATTTAGCAAAGGCATACATATTACTTCTTTAAAAAACATTGTGGTATATGCCCATATTTATGCTAATGCCAGGTCGGGGGCCACATTGGTATTACCGGTTAATGCAATGGGGAAAGATTATTATTCTATCAACTATACTCAAAAACCCGCTACGGCATTTTCTGCATTTTGTGTAGTAGCAACGGAAAATAATACTTCTGTAGAAATTACCCCCACAGCAAAATTGACGACTGGCGAGGCTGCTAACACAAAATTTACTATTACGCTGCAAAAAGGAGAAGTTTACCAGGGTTTATCATCAACAGATTTAACCGGCACGCATATAAAATCTGTGAGTACAGGTACAGAGGGATGTAAAAAAATTGCCGTGTACTCAGGAAGTTCGTGGATAGCTATTACCTGTACTACTAAAGCTTCGGCCGATAATTTATTTCAGCAATCATATCCTACTGCTTCCTGGGGGAAAAGTTATGTTACAGCCCCGCTTTCAGGGAGAAATTATGATGTGTTTCGCATCGTATACAGCGATCCTACCGCCATAGTTAAACTTAACGGTACCGCTATCCCGCAATCGGCATTGGTAAATAATCTTTATTACGAGTTTACTTCCAGTAAACCTAACAGCATTACATCCGATAAACCCATCCAGGTAGTGCAGTATGCTGTTACACAAGGCAGCAATGTGGACTGTACAATTAATACCGAAAATGTAGGAGACCCTGAAATGATATTTTTATCGCCAATTGAACAGGGGCTTGATCATGTTACGCTTTATTCAACCAACAAACAAAATATCACGCAGAGTTACATTAACGTTATTTTGCCAACCAGCGCGGTTTCTACCTTTATTTATGACGGAACTGCTTATAATAATTTCTCTGCGGTTACAGGTACAACCTATTCATATGCTCAAATAAAAGTTAACTCGGGTACACATACTATTAGCGCGTCATTACCTTTCAATGCCATAGCCTATGGCTTCGGGAATGTCGAATCGTATGGTTACGCTGCTGGTACTGATTTGAAGAATCTTAATGAATTTATTGAACTAAAAGACCCTGCAACCAATGCTACCTCCTCATCGGGTTGTGTGAATATTACTTATAAGCCGCAGATCAGTATCCCCTATCAAACCACAAAAATAAGCTGGGATTTGAAAGATGGGACAGCACCTGTTGTTGATAATAGCCCGATTTTAAAAGGTACAGTGGTAAAGGGCACACAAACACTTTATATTTATGAATACGCCAATACTGTTACTTATACAACATCCGGCAGTTATTCCATTGTGGCTACGGTGTTAAACCCAACCGCCGATGATTGCGGATCGGATGAGCAAATTGAGTTTGATTATACTATTTCTGATATTCCTGCCGCAACTTTTACGGCATCGGCTTTAAATATTTGCCCGGGAACCGAAATTACCTTTACTGATAAAACCGATACCAAGGGCATAAATACTAAAACCTGGCTTTGGGATTTTGGCGACGGCACTACAGGTACAACGGCCAATGCCACACAAAACCCCAAACATACTTACCCCACACCCGGCAATTATAACGTAACCGTCACGCTTGTTAACGAGAATGGCTGCTCTAACACCTCGCCCGTGCAAGTGGTACATGTAAATAAACCGCCTGTAGCTGCATTTATGGCATCCGATCCGGATTGTGAAACTAAACTTATTGCCTTTACAGATCAATCAACATCACCCGAGACTGCGATATCTCCTGATAATAAGATCGCCACTTGGGCCTGGGATTTTGGTGATGCCAATGCGGATCCCGACAACCCAAATACAACATCAGCGCAAAACCCGCAGCATTATTATAAAGTGCCGGGTACCTATACCGTTACGCTTACAGTTACCAGTAATACAGGGTGCAGCAATATGGCAACGCAAACAGTTGTTGTGCATGCGCTGCCTGTAGTTGATTTTACACTGCCGGATGTTTGTCTCTCTGATGCTTTTGCCCAGTTTACCAATAAAACAACCATATCTGATGGCACGGATGCGCAATTGACCTACATCTGGGATTTTGGCGATGCGGCACGGTCGACAGCGTTAAACCCTAACACATCAACAGCAGTTAGTCCAAAGCACAAATACACTCAGGTTGGTAGTTATACAGTTACCTTAACAGCTACATCAAATAACGGCTGCGTGGTTGTGAAATCGCAAACATTCACGGTAAATGGCGATACGCCCAATGCTGCATTTACTGTAAATAACTTAGGCAATACTTATTGCAGTACAGACGATGTCCTTTTCAAAGATAATTCTACTGTTAATTTTGGCAATATTACCAAGTTGGTTTGGTATTTTGATTATAACAACAACCCAACTGTTAGCCAAACTTATAACAAAGAGGACTTTCCTACCGATGGCATATACCATCATAATTACAGTTTGTTCAACACACCTTCATCCAAAACCTACGCGGTTAAAATGGAAGCTTATTCGGGCGGTACATGTGTAAGTGTAACAGGTATTACCAATGTTACGGTATATGCAAACCCATTTATTGATGTTACGCCATTACCCCCGCTATGCCAGGAATCGCCGGCGACACAAATTCAGGCTATCGTAAAATATGGTAACGGTACCGGCGTTTGTAGCGGCACGGGTGTATCGCCGCTCGGCCTGTTTGATCCGGCGAAATCAGGCCCGGGTACTTTTACTATTACCTACAAATTTATAACAGCGGCAACCGGCTGTATCTATGGCACATCCTTCCCGGTAACCGTCTACCCCACCCCTAAAGCCGATGCAGGTGGCGATTTGCATTTGCTCCAGGGCGGCACTATAACCATTAACGCTACAGCCAGTGGCGTACAACCGCTGAAATATAAATGGACCATGATGGATGGCAGTCCGGCGGTAGGGTTAAATCATGATGATGTCCTTACGCCTATCGCATCGCCTAATGATGATGTTACTTATCTGCTTACGGTAACATCAGCCGAGGGATGCACGGCCTCTTCAAAAGTGAGTATCGCCGTATTAAAAGCGCCGGTTGTGCCTAACACCTTTACACCTAATCGCGATGGGGTGAACGACACCTGGGAAATAAAATATTTAGATACTTATCCAAATTGTACAATTGATGTATACAACAGATACGGAGAAAAGCTATATTCGTCTGTTGGTTATCCAATAGCATGGGACGGAACCTTTAAGGGAACCGATGTGCCGGTGGGTACTTATTATTACATTATTAATCCCAAAAACGGACGAAAAGTAATTACGGGCAGTATAACAATTATCAGGTAGGTTAATTAATGAAACGAATTTTATTTTTGTGTGTGGGATTTTTGGCGGGCCTGCAAGTTACATTTGCACAACAGCGCCCGCAGTATACCCAATATGTATTTAACAGTTATCTGCTTAATCCGGCAGTAAGTGGCATAGAAAATTATGTTGACCTGAAGGCAGGGTACCGCAGCCAATGGACCGGCCTGGATGGCGCGCCGGTTACCAGCTATATTACTATCAACGCCCCGCTTGGCCAAAATTTCGTCCAGGGCGATGCCGGTGCTATGTCTGCCGGCGCTGAAAGCCCCTACAGTAGGTCTTACACACAGGAGTACATGGCGTCAGAGCCTCATCATGGTGTAGGTTTCGCACTGGTTTCAGATAAAACAGGCCCCATCAGCCAAACTAATATGAATTTAAGCTATGCTTATCATTTAGGGTTGGCGCCAAAACTTAACCTTGCCCTAGGTGTAGCAGCAGGTGTTAATCATATCAGCTTAAATACTTCAGAAATTACGCTGGAAAACCCGTTAGACCCTGCTATATCCAACGGTAATAACAGCCAATGGAAGCCCGATATCTCGGCCGGTGTGTGGGCTTATTCAGCCAGTTACTACTTTGGGGTATCGGTACAACAGTTACTACGCCAAAATTTATACTTTAATACCACTTCAAACGTAACGCAAAGCCAAACAGTACCGCATTATTTTTTCACAGCTGGTGTAAAACTACCTATGAACGATGATGTCTCCCTATTGCCATCGGTATTGGTAAAGGTGATACAACCGGTACCAACCACTTATGATGTGAACTTAAAAATGGCATTTCGTGATATTTTTTGGCTTGGCGCCTCGTACCGTAAAGACGATTCATTCGGCGCGTTGGCCGGCATAAACATCAGTTCGACCATAAACCTTGGTTATTCCTACGATTTTACTACATCTGCATTACGTACAGTAAGTAACGGAACGCACGAGATTGTAATAGGGATTTTATTAAATAACCGTTATAAAGTACGCTGCCCGCAACATAGTTTTTAAGCTATACTTTTTAAATATTCAGCTTAAGCAGAAAAGCTAAGGCAGGCAAGCTTTTGGCTTGCCTCTCTTACTACAATTCTTTCCTAAGCCTTGCTACCGGAATGTTCATTTGTTCGCGGTATTTGGCTACCGTACGGCGGGCAATGTTATAGCCGCTATCTTTTAATATTTCGGTTAGCTTTTCATCAGCCAGGGGATGGCGTTTGTCTTCTTTGCCAATATGTTCTTCCAGTATCTTCTTAACTTCTTTATTGGAAACCTCTTCACCACTTTCCATCTGGATGGCTTCACTAAAAAAGGATTTAAGCAGGAAGGTACCATGCTCAGTTTGCACGTATTTAGAATTGGCCACACGCGAAACCGTAGAAATATCCATACCTATTTTATCTGCAATATCCTTCAATATCATAGGTTTCAGGCTCTTTTCATCACCTGTAAGAAAAAAATCGTACTGATATTGCATAATTGCATTCATGGTTTTCAGCAAGGTTTGCTGGCGCTGCTTTATGGCATCAATAAACCATTTAGCCGAATCCAGCTTTTGCTTTACAAACTGAACCGCCTCTTTCAGTTTTTTATCTTTTTGCGCTGCCTTATCGTAGTGCTCAAACATATCCTGGTACGAACGGCTTACACGCAGTTCGGGCGCATTTTTTGCATTCAGGGTTAGGATCAGCACCCCATCATTATTAATGATATGGAAATCAGGGATCACCTGCATTTGTTTGGTGTTCACCTCGTTACTATCGCCGGGCTTAGGGTTAAGCTTTAATATCTCGTTCACTACGCCACGTAACTCTTCCGAATCCATGTTAAGCGATTTCTCCAGTTTATCGTAGTGTTTGCGTGTAAATTCGTCCAAATAATGCTCAACCACATTAATGGCTTTTTTTATGATAGGGTCATTCTGGTCTTTTTTACGCAGTTGTATCAGCAGGCATTCCTGTAAAGTACGCGCGCCAACACCAGGCGGGTCAAACTCCTGTATCACCTTCAACATTTCCTCCACCTCGTCATCCTCGGCCATTACATTTTGCGAGAAAGCCAGGTCGTCTGTAAGCGAGGTAATAGAACGGCGCAGATATCCGTCATCATCTAAACTGCCAATAATTTGCTGCCCAATGCGGAAATCTTTATCAGATAAAGGCAGCAAATCCAACTGTGCCTGCAAATTTTCAAAAAATGAGCTTTGCACTGCAATGGGTATCTCTTTACGCTCGTCTTCATCCTCGCCATTTTGGTCATAGCGCGATCCATAGTCGTTCACATTATCTTCCTGCAGGTAATCATCAATGTTAAACTCATCACTGCTGCCTTCATCATCGCCGTTATAAGTATCCTCATCCGGGTCACGATCGGGGTACTGCTCTTCCGGTTCGGTCATATTGGTCAGGCTCAGGTCTTCAAGTGCCGGGTTTTCTTCCAATTCTTCCTTGATACGCGTATCTAACGACACCGTAGGCACCTGCAACAGCTTAATAAACTGTATTTGTTGCGGAGATAGTTTCTGTAATAGTTTTTGTTGAAGATTCTGTTTAAGCATATATAGATCAGTGCCAAAATTACATCAATTAACCTTAACATAAAAATGGCGGGATAAATGTGAAAGGATAAAACCTTTTATTTGTTTTCGGTTTTTATAAATAATGCTGTAACTTCATTTTTAGTATAAATAATTAGCTGATAATAAAAAACCATAGCCTATGTCTATAATTAAAGAATTTAAGGAGTTTGCAGTTAAAGGCAATGTAGTCGACCTGGCAGTAGGTGTCATCATTGGCGCTGCTTTTGGCAAAATAGTCACCTCGTTAGTTAATGATGTAATTATGCCGCCCATAGGCCTGTTAACCGGCGGGCTCGACTTCAGCAAACAAAAATGGGTACTTAAAGCGGCCGAGAACGGGAAGCCGGAAACGGCGGTAGCTTATGGTGCGTTTGTAAATAACGTAATAGATTTCCTGATTGTTGCCTTTGTGATCTTCCTGTTGATAAAAGGTATTAATTCCCTGAAACGACAAGAAGAGGCAGCACCTGCAGCCCCACCTGAACCTACCAAAGAAGAAATACTGTTAACCCAGATAAGGGATTTATTAGCGAAGAAATAAGCAGCAACGCGAAAATCGAAATGCCAAATGCGAAATTATACTTTCCGCATTTGGCATTTCGATTTTACAAAACAGTGATGCTCTTTTTTTGCGTTGTATGCGCACTGAAATAACCCAATGCGCCATTAGTCAGGTTTGAGGCTGGGTTGGATGGTGTAGCCGAATTATTTGGCCCGTTACCGCCCTGCTGACTTAAGGTATACCAGTAATTGTACATATTCATATCAATACACTGCATTTCCACCTCAACTTTGTCGCCTGTTTTTAACACTATATCATCCTGGTAAAGCATCGTGTTAACCAGGCGGCCATCGGTCAGTTCGTCATTTAATGCAAATATCGCTTTTACCTGTACCCCGTTCACATACATTACAAAACGGTACTGATTTGCCACTCCCGGCGGATCATGGTAAAAAGTTGAAACCGTTTTAACTGATTTATTCCCAATCGCAATAGTGCTTATGCCTATAGAATCCAACAACACCTGGGCAGGCATAACCGAGGACGATGTGTAGACCTTATCGCCCGATTTTACGCTGAGCACATATTCCTGGCCGGTTTTAACCTTCATATTGGTTACCGTATACTGGCCCGGCTGGGTTTCCTTAAGTGTATAGGTAACGTTGTTAGCCGTGATGGTTACGGTAGCCCCTGTGACTGCCGGGTATACATTAGCATCGTTATACGGAACTGTTTTTGATATAGCTACCGTTTGCACACCTGTTACATTCACTACATTGCCTTCAATAACGATCAGAGTAGCCCCCGGGTTAATGCTAATATCTATCACCCTTTGGCAAGAAGTGACAGCCAGCAATATTAACAGATATATGAACCAATACTTACGCACGCATCAAAATTTAAAGTTCCAGGTTACTGATGGTATAATGCCGAACAGGCTTGTTTCTACTGCTTCTGTACGCGGCGGGTTATCATGTGTATCCCTGAAGACTACACTGTACGGATTTTTGCGATTATACACATTATATACGCCAAACGTCCAGCCCGAATGATATTTTTTATGCAGTTTACCATCAAAGGTAATACCTACATCTAAACGATTATCTGAAGGCAAACGATAACTATTGCGGGCTGAATAAAAGTAAGTGGTCACCCCGCCAACTTTGTATTTGCCATCCGGGAAGGTTACCGCGTTGCCTGTGCCATAAACAAATACGGCAGAAACGGTAACACGTGGCTTCAATTGATAGATACTTACCAGCGAAATATCATGTGTCCTGTCCTGCCGGGCCGGGAAATAGGCGCCGTTGTTTATCCCAGTAAACTTATTCTCCACCCGCGATAGCGTGTACCCTATCCAACCGTTAAGCTTGCCGTATTTCTTTTTCAGGTATAATTCTATCCCGTAGGCCCGTCCAATACCATACAACAACTGCGATTCCACATTCTGATTAGCCAGCAACTGCGCATTATTCTTATAATCTATCTGGTTGCCCAGCCATTTATAATATACCTCGCCCGACATTTCAAACATATTTTTCCCGGCATTGCGGTAATAACCCAGGGATACCTGGTCGGCTATGCCGGGCTTAATATTATTACTGCTTAATACATAAATATCTGTAGGCAAAGCGGCTGTTGAATTGGATAATAAATGGATATTCTGCGAATTATGATTGTATGATGCCTTAACGGAATTCTGATCGTTAATAGTATAACTGGCGGTAATACGCGGTTCAAGGTTCAGGTAATCTTTAACCGATTCGCCTGATCCGTAATTGGTCGTACTATTTACGTTCCCGTTAGCATCATAAGTATAAAATGTTCCGGGGCCACGCAGGGTAAACAGATTTAAGCGTGCGCCATATACCAGGTTAAACTTACGGCCTATTCTTAATTCATCAGCCATATAAGCTGCAATTTCATAGGCGCTACGGTCTTCCAGTTGGGTGGAATTGTAAATAGCTGTAGGGGTTGATTTTATGTTACCCGGTACCAGGTGATGATTAGTGAAATCTATACCAAAACTAACCTTGTTGCTGCCATTGACAAACCAGGTAAAATCATCTTTAACGCTAAAATCCTTAATGCGGGCAGCCAGGTTAAAAACATTATTCTCGCTATAGTTATTTATAATATAGTTGTAATTACTATAAATTACCGATGTATTGGCAAACAGCTTACTGCTGTAAATGTAGTTCCACCTGAACGATGCTGTGGTATTACCCCAATTGGTATTAAAGTTATCTTTCAGCCCGATATTATCCTTCCCGTAATAGCCCGAGAGGTACAAGGTGTTTTTATTATCCAGTTGGTAATTCAGTTTGGCGTTCAGATCGTAAAAATATAAGCTGCTGCCTTTTAAACTGGAATCGCCGGATAGCTTCAGGAATACATCGGCATAGGTGCGCCGCGCACTGACCATAAAAGAACTTTTCCCTTTCACCAGCGGCCCTTCGGCTTTCAGGCGGGACGAGATCAAGCCTACCCCACCCTCGAAATGATAGTCCTGGTTATTCCCTTCATCCATTTTCACATCCAGTACCGACGATAGCCTGCCCCCGTACGATGCCGGCATGCCACCCTTATATAAACTTACATCCTTTATAGCATCCGAATTAAAAATGGAAAAGAACCCGAACAAATGCGTGGCATTATAAACCTGCGCGCCATCCAGCAATATCAGGTTCTGATCGGCCCCGCCCCCACGCACATAATAACCGGTATTGGCATCGCCTGTTGATTTTACGCCCGGTAGCAGCTGAATAGTTTTCAGGATATCTTTTTCGCCCAATAAAACGGGGACATTGTTCATCAGGTTAACATCCAGTTTATTCAGGCCCATTTGCGGGTTACTGATCTGGTCGTTGGCGCCCGAGACGTCTTTTATTACTACTTCGTTCAGCACCACATCGGTACCAAGCGATTGATCGAGTACCAGGTTTTGATGAAGCGATATTTTTTGGGTGATGGTTTTATAGCCAACGTAGCTGATCTGCAAGGTATGGTCGCCCTCGGGCAGGGTAATGGAATAAAAGCCAAAATCGTTAGTGGTTACGCCTTTTTGGTTTGTTGCTAAAGTTGTAACAGTAGCGCCAATAAGCGTCTCACCGGTCCGGGCATCCTTTATGGTTCCGCTAACCACATATTTAACCTGGGCCAATGCACTTGCAGGTTGGAGCAGTGCGGCTAAAACAAGTAAAAAATAAACCTGTGATGATACGGTACTGATGAGCGCCTTAATATTAAAACAAACCTGCTTAAAACACATTTCCCGGGAGCGGATATTACTTTTGGTTTCCAGATTTTAAAGATGGGGTTTTATTTGGAAAAATGGATGGTGAGAATAACCATAATTTCTTAAAACAATCGCGCTTAACTGGTTATTATATCAATTAAAAGTACCAATATGAAGACAAGATTTTTTGCGTTGCTATTGCTGCTTGCAATAAATGCCACATTAGTTACCGGATGTGCCGCCCGCAGGCATGGCCCGCCACATCCGCCGGGACATATGAGGGTTGTGTAATACATAGGTGTAGGACTTACGCAGTTTAAAAAGCTCAATAAGTCCTGCAATTAATGTATCTTTCTACGCTATAAACCTTAAGCAATAGATGCAACGTTACCTCCCCTTACCAAACCCCAATAAGTTTTTAGCCGACATTGCTGATACTATAAAAGAGATTTATCCTATCGGCATTGATCCGCTATCAGCGGAATACAATGCGTATCCTGGTATTGTAAAAATGAATAGTATTCTTGCTAAAAATGTAGATGATAACGAAAACTTTAATGCATCGTGGAAAAGATTTCTTATCAAGCTTACAGATGGAATAAAAGGTAAAATTGCAAACACCTGTAATCCCCTAAACCGGGCCTTTAGTGCAGAAGTAATTTTGGACAGATACGAAGATGACACGCTTATTCGGGTTAAAAAAATAACTTTTTCTGTGAGTTTTATTAGTCCCTATTTTGCTATTAATGGAGTTGATGAAACTTTCATAAAGGAGAGTGACGGTTTGCGCAGTTATCGTGCAATTAATATAATAACGATATCTCCGTACAACGAATTCGAAAAGGACTTTAACTATCTGCGTACCGAAATAGAAAAAGAGTACCCGCAGCATCATTTTTTATCTTACAAGATTGGCTCTATATACTTACAGGGATTGATAACCAATTTTAGTTATCCCGAAGAATGCACCATACATAACGCCTTGTTTGATGATACGCTTAACGACTATAAAAAAGTTTCTTTTCGTGGCAACACATCTTATGGAATAGAACCCGCCGGCATAAGTATATCTATACGTCCGTTGAATTAGTATATTATCTTTTCCAATTATAGCTAACTGCTTATTTCACACAATCTTCACAGCAATTTAACCTTACAACCTACCAACATTTCCAAAGCGCAAAAATATTTACCCAACATCTTGAAAATCAAAAATAAAGTTCATACTTTTGCAGTCCCGAAAACCGTCCGCCGGGTTGGCGGATAAAAGGGTAAAAACAAATAAATACAAAAAAGGAAAAATGCCTACTATTCAGCAATTAGTTAGAAAAGGTAGAGTAGCTCTGGTTGATAAGAGTAAATCACCAGCGTTGGACAGCTGTCCACAGCGAAGAGGCGTGTGCACCCGTGTGTACACCACTACCCCTAAGAAACCAAACTCAGCAATGCGTAAAGTTGCCCGTGTGCGCTTAACCAACGGTAAAGAGGTGAATGCCTATATCCCTGGTGAAGGTCACAACTTACAGGAGCACTCTATCGTGTTGATCCGTGGCGGTCGTGTTAAAGACTTACCGGGTGTTCGTTACCACATCATCCGTGGTGCACTGGATACTTCAGGTGTTGCCGGTCGTAACCAACGTCGTTCTAAATATGGTACTAAACGCCCTAAACCAGGACAAGCTGCTGCAGCCCCTGCAAAAGGTAAAAAGAAATAATTAAAGGAGGATAGTAAAAATGAGAAAGTCAAAACCAAAAAAGAGAATCCTTCTTCCTGATCCAAAATTCAATGATGTTTTGGTAACCAGGTTTGTAAATAACATGATGTTCGACGGTAAAAAATCTACCGCTTACACTATATTTTATAACGCAGTTGATATTGTTGAAAAGAAAACCAGCGAAAACGGTTTAGATACCTGGAAAAAAGCGCTGAACAACGTAATGCCTGCTGTTGAAGTGAAAAGCCGCCGTGTAGGTGGTGCTAACTTCCAGGTGCCTACTGAAGTTCGTCCTGAGCGTAAAGTGGCTTTGGGTATGAAATGGCTGATCAGCTATGCACGTCGTCGTGGCGAAAAAACCATGATGGAGAAATTAGCTGCCGAGATCATCTCTGCTGCTAAAGGCGAAGGTGCTGCTGTGAAAAAGAAAGAAGATACGCACAAAATGGCTGAAGCCAACAAAGCGTTCTCACATTTCCGTTTCTAAAATTATTATAGGATTACACAGATCAAGGAGAGATTTCACCGATTTTAAGATAAATCGGTGAAATCTTTTCCAAATCGGTGAAATCAAAAAACAACAAAAATGTCAAGAGACTTAAGATATACAAGAAATATAGGTATTGCCGCTCACATTGATGCCGGTAAAACTACTACTACCGAGCGTATCCTTTATTATGCCGGTGTTAGCCACAAAATTGGCGAGGTGCACGAAGGTGCAGCTACCATGGACTGGATGGCACAGGAGCAGGAACGTGGTATCACCATTACATCGGCTGCTACTACTGTAAACTGGAAATACAGGAACCACAACTACCATATCAACATTATTGATACCCCGGGCCACGTGGATTTTACCGTTGAGGTAAACCGCTCGCTGCGTGTATTAGATGGTTTGGTATTCTTATTCAGCGCGGTTGATGGTGTTGAACCTCAATCTGAAACTAACTGGAGGCTTGCTAACAACTATAACGTTGCCCGTATAGGTTTCGTTAACAAAATGGACCGTAGCGGTGCCGACTTTTTAAATGTTGTTAAACAGGTTAAAACCATGTTGGGCAGCAACGCCGTACCATTGCAATTGCCAATTGGTGCTGAAGAGAACTTTAAAGGTGTGGTTGATCTGATCAACTTCCGCGGTGTGGTTTGGAACGAGCATGATAAAGGTATGACCTTTACTGAAGTGCCTATCCCTGACGATATGCTGGAAGAAGCAACCGAGTGGAGAGAAAAATTATTGGAATCGGTAGCTGAGTATGATGAGTCGTTAATGGAGAAATTCTTTGACGCCCCTGAAACCATTACCGAGCGCGAAGTGCTTGACGCTTTACGTAAAGCTGTATTAGACGCTAAAATTGTTCCGATGACCTGCGGTTCATCATTCAAGAACAAAGGCGTACAAACCATGCTTGATTACGTGATGGAGTTATTGCCTTCACCAATGGATGTGGAAGGTATTATTGGTACCAACCCTGAAACTGGCGCTGAAATATTACGTAAACCGGATGTTAAAGAGCCATTTGCAGCTTTAGCATTTAAAATTGCTACTGACCCGTTTGTAGGCCGTCTGTGCTTTATCCGCGTATACTCTGGTAACCTTGAAGCCGGTTCGTATGTACACAACATGCGTTCTGACAACAAAGAGCGTATCAGCCGTATATTCCAAATGCACGCTAACAAGCAGAACCCTATCCCTAACGTAGGTGCAGGTGATATTGCTGCGGTAGTAGGCTTTAAAGATATTAAAACAGGTGACACCCTTTGCGATGAGAAACACCCTATCGTATTGGAGTCAATGAACTTCCCTGAGCCGGTTATCGGTTTAGCGATTGAGCCTAAAACACAGGCCGACGTTGATAAACTGGGTATGGCTTTAGGTAAATTATCTGAAGAAGATCCAACCTTCCGTGTAAATTCAGACGAAGAAACCGGTCAGACCGTAATTAGCGGTATGGGCGAGCTTCACCTGGATATCATCATGGACCGTTTGAAACGTGAGTTTAAAGTTGAAGTTAACCAGGGCGCGCCACAGGTAGCTTACAAAGAGTCTATCACAGGTACTGTACAACACCGCGAAACATACAAGAAACAAACCGGGGGCCGTGGTAAATTTGCCGATATACAGGTTATCCTGTCGCCAAATGATGAAGGTAAAGAAGGTTTAACTTTCGTTAACGAGATCTCTGGTGGTGCTATCCCGCGTGAATTTATCCCATCTGTACAGAAAGGCTTCGAAGCTTCAATGGTGAATGGCGTATTAGCAGGTTACCCGCTAACCGGCTTAAAAGTACGTTTAATTGATGGTTCATTCCACGCAGTCGATTCGGACGCGCTATCTTTCGAGTTAGCTGCTAAGATGGCTTACCGCGAGGCATTGCCAAAATGTAAACCAATGTTGCTTGAGCCGATCATGAAGATCGAGATCCTTACCCCTGAAGAAAACATGGGTGATGTTATCGGTGACATGAACCGTCGTCGTGGCCAGCTGTTAGGTATGGACTCACGTGCAGGTGCACAGGTAATTAAAGCTACCGTACCACTTTCAGAAATGTTTGGTTATGTAACCCAGTTACGTACCATCACTTCGGGCCGTGCTACTTCAACCATGGAGTTTGATCACTATGCTGAAGCGCCGCGTAACGTACAGGACGAAGTAGTTGCCAAAGCAAAAGGTAAAAAAGCTGCCGGTAATAACTAAGAAAATGATTACACCGATTAGTTTGTGATTTCACAGATTGATCGGTGTAATTTAAGATAACTGCCGCGACCTAATAAATAGCTCTTAGGCGCGTCAAATTAACAAATCGGTGAAATCATCCTTAATCGGTGAAATCCCACAATTAAAAACAAGATGAGCCAAAGAATCAGAATTAAATTAAAATCGTACGATTACAACCTGGTTGATAAATCAGCTGAGAAGATCGTAAAAACAGTAAAGCCGACAGGCGCTGTAGTTAGCGGACCACTTCCGTTGCCAACTGAAAAGAAAATTTTCACCGTTTTGCGTTCACCGCACGTAAACAAAAAGGCACGCGAGCAATTCCAACTATGCTCTTACAAACGCTTACTGGACATTTACAGTTCAAACTCAAAAACTGTTGACGCTTTAATGAAGCTTGAATTGCCAAGCGGTGTTGAAGTTGAGATCAAAGTGTGATAGTACCGGAAGATCAAAATACCATACAAAAGCCCCGATAAGTCGGGGCTTTTGTTGTTTAAGGCATTTGTTATATATTTATATTATGAGCAACACAGGTGTAAATAAATGGCCAATACTTAACTACGAAACTTTAAAAGATACCATTGCCAATGTGCACATGTGGACACAGATGATAGGCAAAATACGATTAGTGCAAACGCCCTGGATAAACCACTCGTGGCATGTAACCCTGTACATTAGCGCCACCGGATTAACCACAGGCAGCATACCCTATCATGATGGCACCTTTCAGATCGATCTGGACTTTATAAGCCACCAATTACATATCACAACCAGTACCGGCAAAACGTGTCATTTTAAATTGGGCGCCTTTACAGTGGCCAGCTTTTATGACCAGTTATTTAACAGTTTACAAACCGTTGGTATAAACGTAGAGATAAGTGCTATACCAAATGAGGTCGATCCGGCTATACCCTTCCGGGAAAACAACCAGCCAGCTACTTATAATGCCGGGGTTATGAACAATTACTGGCAGGCCTTAGTAAAAATAAACAATGTGTTTACGGAGTTTAGGGCGGGCTTTAGCGGCAAATGCAGCCCGGTACATTTGTTCTGGGGAGCTTTTGATCTGGCTGTGACACGATTTTCAGGCCGCACTGCGCCTAAGCATCCAGGCGGTGCACCAAATATCCCGCTGGAAGTAATGCAGGAGGCTTATTCGCACGAGGTTAGTTCATGCGGTTTTTGGCCGGGTAGTGATCAATTTCCGCAACCGGCGTTCTACTCCTATTGTTATCCAACACCCGGCGATTTTGGCAGCCAGAAAGTTAGTCCGCCCGAGGCTTTTTATGATACCACCATGGGCGAATTCTTTTTAACCTATGATGTTGTGCAGCAAGCAGCCAATCCCGAAAAAACGTTGTTGCAATTTATGCAATCAACCTATGATGCTGCCGCACGCACAGGGAACTGGAACAGCAACCTGCAATGCGACTTTTCTGATCTGAAAAACTCGTAAGTATCCAGAGTACACATTCCGTTCGTGGCTCTTTGTCGTTACAAGCTAACGCAATACGATCATAACAACTAAGGTTTTGATAGCTTTGTATAAAACACCAATTATGAAATACATTATCCATCCCACTGCTGAAGAAGAAAAGAAGCTGATGGCTTTTTTAGAAGCCGAGAATATTATTTATTACACCGAAGAATTACCGGATTTTATGCTTCATGAGCTAAAAAACCAGGAAGACATTAAAGCCAAAAACAGCGCGGTTTTAGGTGATCTGAAAAAGAAATTAAAAGGTGCCGAAGATGATGAGTAGACCAGTTTGATACCGTAACATATATTAATGGAATTTTAAATGTATGAACATTCATACATTCTTTGGTTTTGTACTTAAAACTATTTAAATTTGATTAAGGACAAATCAATACATTATATGAGCGATATCACCGGAAACAACCCATTAACTTCATTAGATGAATGGGAAAATGATCTTTTAGTACGCTATCCCGATTCAGACGCGATAGCGGCCGGTCGTGACACGGAGGCTTACCGCGATTATGAAAGTACGACTAAGGATTCGGTACGCGAGTTTTACCGTTTGCAGCATATCAATCAAACCTATGATTTTGTGCTGCAAAAAAAGGCGGAATATCTAAAGTTTGACCGCGCAGAAATGACCGTTTGGGAAGCTTTCGATTTCCTGAATCAACTGATTGATGATTCAGACCCGGATACCGATCTTGATCAGCTACAACACTTATTGCAAACCTCAGAAGCCATACGTAATGATAACCGCCCCGATTGGATGGTACTTACCGGCTTGTTTCACGATTTGGGTAAGGTGCTGTGCCTGTTCGGCGAACCGCAATGGGCCGTAGTTGGCGACAGCTACCCGGTGGGCTGTGCTTTTTCTGATAAAATTGTTTTCTCAGAATATTTTAAAGATAATAAAGATCATCACGACCCGCGGTATAACACTAAATATGGTATTTACGAACCTAATTGCGGTTTGGAAAATGTGCATATGACCTGGGGGCACGATGAATACATCTATCATATTATGAAGCCTTATTTGCCCGAGCAGGCTTTGTATATGCTGCGCTACCACTCCTTCTATCCGCAGCACCGGGAAAAGGCTTACAGCCATTTAATGACTGCGCACGATCATCAACTGTTTAAAGCAGTTGACCTGTTTAATCCTTATGACCTTTATTCTAAAAGTCCTGTAGCGCCAAACTGGAAGGAACTACGCCCTTATTATGAAGACCTGGTAGCAAAATATTTGCCCGCTACGCTAAAGTTTTAATTATTACCGTTTTCCAAAAAGTCCTGCCAAACGCCTTCCAACTCATCAACCAATTCAGGACGTATGGATATGCCGGAGGCCTGCGGTGTCCCGGTTTGGGCCGTAAGGTTACCGGTTTTCAAAATGTCCAGCGTCAGTATCCGTTCGGCGTCAGGGTTTAGCAAGGTATCCAGCTGAATATTCACCCGGTAATAATGCCGCCCTTTACGAAAAGCCACATAGGGTTCAGATGAAATAATGCCTGATGCAAATATGCCTTTGGGTTCAACCCCTACCCTCACAATATACGCCCTATCGCCCGGCCTGATGGTTTTATGACTGACTACACTCCAATTATCTTCATAGACGCCTGTAGATTTTAGTTGTTTGATATCTTCAGCTATATCAGCCCATTCAAACTTCAAAGGGTTCCAACCGAAGAGGTATGATTTCATAAACTTCAAAATTTGCCATTGCGAGGAGCAAGCCGGGCGTGTGAAGTGGGGCGACGCGGCAATCTCATAGTTTGCAAATCAAACGAGAAGATTGCCGCGTTAACGCTCGCAATGACAGTGGTTATTTTACAATGGTATATTCCCGTGCTTTTTCCTTGGCAAATTCACCACCTTGTTTTCAAGCATTTTAAAGGCGTGTATCAGCTTTAAGCGGGTTTCCGATGGCTCGATTACTTCGTCGATGAAACCGCGCTCTGCGGCTCTATAAGGGTTAGCAAACTTGTCCGAATACAGCTTCTCCATCTCGAGCCATTTAGCTTCTTTATCTTCTGCGCTGCTGATCTCGCGTTTAAAAATAATTTCAGCCGCACCTTTGGCGCCCATTACGGCAATTTCGGCGCTTGGCCAGGCGTAGTTCATATCGGCACCAATGTGTTTGGAGTTCATCACATCGTAAGCGCCGCCGTAAGCTTTACGGGTAATAATGGTAATGCGCGGCACGGTAGCCTCGCAAAACGCATATAGTAGTTTAGCGCCGTTGGTGATAATGGCGTTCCACTCCTGGTCGGTTCCCGGCAAAAAGCCCGGTACATCTTCAAACACCAGCAAAGGGATGTTGAAACTATCGCAAAAACGCACAAAGCGCGCGCCCTTGGTTGATGAATTAATATCCAGCACACCCGCCAAAAATGCCGGCTGGTTAGCTACAATACCAATGCTGCGACCGGCCAACCGGGCAAAACCTACTACAATATTCTCGGCAAAATCTTTATGTACTTCTAAAAACGAATTCTCGTCTATCACCTGGGTAATAATTTCGCGGATGTCATAAGGCTGTGAAGCTATTTCAGGCATAAAGCTATCCAGTGATGGGCGCAATTCGTTGCCGCCTTCGTATGGTAACGACGGTGCCTTTTCCTCGCAGTTTTGCGGCATATAACTTAGCAAATGTTTAATATGCTGTATAGCCGCTATCTCGTTAGCGCAGGCAAAATGGGTAACGCCCGATTTGGTAGCATGTGTCATAGCGCCGCCCAATTCTTCGGAGGTTACTTCCTCGTGTGTGACGGTCTTAACCACGTTAGGCCCGGTTACAAACATGTATGAAGTATGCTCCACCATCAAAATAAAATCGGTAATGGCCGGTGAATACACCGCGCCGCCGGCGCAAGGGCCCATAATGGCTGATAGCTGTGGGATAACGCCCGATGCCATAGTATTACGGTAAAATATATCGGCATAACCGCCCAGCGATACTACACCTTCCTGTATCCGGGCGCCGCCCGAATCGTTCAGGCCAATAACAGGGGCGCCATTCTTCATGGCCATATCCATTAACTTGCATATTTTTTCGGCGTGGGTTTCAGAAAGCGAGCCGCCAAACACGGTAAAGTCCTGCGAGAAAACATAAACGGTGCGACCGGCAATAGTACCGTAACCCGTAACTACACCATCGCCGGGGTAATGTTCTTTTTCCATCCCGAAATCGGTACTGCGGTGTGCTACCAGCATACCTATTTCCTGGAACGAGCCTTCATCTAACAGAAAATGCAAACGCTCGCGCGCTGTTAATTTCCCTTTTTTATGCTGACTATCTATACGGGCTTGTCCACCACCTAACAGCGCCTGTTCGCGCTTATGCAGCAGGTTTTTTATTTTCTTCTCCAAGTTCGGTTTATTAGTAAAGGGCTAAAAATAAACAATTAGTATGGGAATGCACAAGTCAAATATTTAACTACAAAAGCACACCACCTTTGCGTATAAAAATAACCCGGCCAGCAAAATTTACAAAACCTTAACCAAACAAGCTTTAGCATTACATGTTAAAAATTATATATTTGCCCCCGGTGAAAACACGCAGAAATAGCATATTGATAAGCCTGATGTTTATCGGCATCTTTTTAGTAAAGATGTCAATATCTGTTGCGCCGGTGTTTTTAATGCTGAATAATAAAACGGTTAACGCTGTAATTATGCAGCTTGAGCTGGAAGGCAAGGATGAAAAAGACGCCTCGGAAAAAGACTTTATGAAGGATAAAAAGTTTTTTGACGAGGATATCGTTTTCCACTGCTATACCCTCACCCCCATTTTAATTGAGAATAACATCTTGCACAATCAGGAACACAGCCTGTATGTACAAACCTTCCATCCCGTAGTCCCCACCCCACCTCCCAACGCGTAAATGAATGTTACCCCGGACCATCCAGGCCCGGGAGTCTTTACTAATTCATTTATTCTGATCATTCTATTTTTATTGCATTTTTTATGGAGCAACATGGGATTGCTGCAGGTGGCCTAAACCTGGGTAAATATTTTTTGGCCAAAAATTTAAAAAAGGATATTCCGGCAAGTATAGTAGTGTTTTTGGTAGCCCTGCCGCTTTGTTTGGGTATAGCACTGGCCTCGGGCGCACCGCTTTTTGCAGGTATTTTAACGGGGATCATCGGCGGCATTGTGGTCGGTTCTCTCAGCGGCTCGCAACTTAGTGTTGCAGGACCTGCCGCGGGCCTAACCGTTATTGTATTAAACGCTATTACTACGCTTGGTAATTACGAAACATTTTTATTAAGCATGGTTATTGCCGGTGTATTTCAGATCATTCTGGGCTTGGTTAAAGCAGGTACCATTGCCAACTACTTCCCTTCAGCAGTTATCGAAGGCATGCTGGCCGCTATTGGGATTATCCTGATACTAAAGCAGTTCCCGCATGCGGTTGGCTACGATGCCGATTTTGTTGGCGACGAGGAGTTTAACCAGATTGATAAGAACAATACCTTTTCGGGGATATTCAGCGCACTGGCTAAAATAAATTACGGCGCGGTAATTATCAGCGTGGTATCTATTGGGTTGATGATCTACTGGCCTAAATTTAAAAAAGTGGCTGGCATACCTGCTGCGTTAATGGTGGTATTGGCGGGGATTGGATTAAGCCTTTTATTCAATAATACAAGTTTCGCTTTGCGCGATAAGCAATTTGTGCATATCCCCATTGTTAACAGCGCCTCAGAATTTTTTGGGCTATTTAAAATGGCCGATTTTGGGCAAATTGCTAATAAGCAGGTTTGGATAACTGCTTTTACTATCGCCATTGTAGCCAGCCTCGAAACATTGTTGAGTTTAGAAGCGGTTGATAAGATAGACCCTATTAAACGTGTATCCCCCACCAACCGCGAATTATTGGCACAGGGTACTGGCAATATTGTAAGCGGCTTATTAGGCGGCCTGCCTATGACGGCGGTTATCGTCCGTTCGTCAGCTAACGTAAATGCCGGGGCTCGTACCAAAACCAGCGCTGTAACACATGGTATCCTATTGTTGATTTCATTGCTGTTCATCCCATCGCTGATCAACCTGATACCTTTATCATGCCTGGCAGCTATACTTTTAATGACGGGTTATAAACTGGCACGCATCAGTTTATTCAAACACATATGGCACAAAGGCTTGGATCAATTCATCCCGTTTGTAGTCACCATAGTGGCCGTAGTATTTACCGACCTGCTGATTGGTGTGGGCATTGGTATGCTGGTAGGAGTATTTTATATCCTGCGTACCAACCTGCGCAATCCCTACTTCTACCATATTGAGAAAAATGGCGATAAAAAAGTGATCCGCATTAAACTGGCCGAGGAAGTTTCCTTCCTGAATAAGGCCGCCATACAAGTAACCCTGACCAGTATCCCAAAAGAATCGACCGTGATTATTGACGGTTCAAACTCGCGGTATATTGATCAGGACGTGCTGGAGATCATCAACAACTATAAACACAATGCCTACACCAAAGGCATTATTGTACAACTGCAGGACATTAAACCTGCCTATGATGTACCCAAACTGAAAGAGTTAAGAATTAAGGCTAATTAATTGCAAAAAATCATGGAAAACACTAAAAATCATAAAAACGGGCAAATAACCGTTGATACTGCCGACAACAAATTAACCCTTACTACCGGCTATAATGCCTTAATACAAGGCAACCGCGAATGGGTAAAAAAACAATTAAACGGCGATGCTGACTACTTCACCAAACTGGCTAAAGGGCAATCGCCGGAAGTATTATGGATAGGCTGTTCGGACAGCCGTGTGCCGGCCAATGAAGTTACCGGCACCAAGCCCGGCGAAGTATTTGTGCACCGTAACATTGCCAATGTATGCGTGCATTCGGATATGAACATGCTGAGCGTACTGGACTACGCGGTAAACGTACTGAAGGTAAAACACGTTATAGTTGCCGGACATTACGGTTGCGGCGGGGTTGCCGCGGCGCTCACCAACAAACAGTTTGGACTGATTGACAACTGGTTACGCAATATTAAAGATGTATACCGTTTGCACAGTCACGAGCTTGACCGGATTACCGACCATGAAACCAAAGTAAACCGTTTGGTAGAACTGAATGTGACCGAACAGGTATATAACGTTTGCAAAACAACCATCATACAAAATGCCTGGAAAGAACGTACAGACTTGCAGGTACACGGCTGGGTAATTGACCTGAAAACCGGTCTGGTGAAAGACCTGGGTGTAAGCAGCAACACCCCTGATACACTGGGCTATGTTTACGAGGTACAAAAAGCGGATGCTGTAGCGGCACATTAATTACATCCCAAAATCAATATATACAGTTAAAGGGGCCTTGTAATGGGGCTCCTTTTTTTATTTATATATTTACAAATATGCTGCGTCAAACCAAAGAAAACCGCACACTTAAAGAAAACCTGTTATTGGCCTCCTCAACGGCTTTTGTATCTGGGGTAACCAATGTGGCCGGGGTTTTGGCGTTTTTGGTATTCACATCAAACATTACCGGGCATGTAGCCAACCTGGCCAAGCATGTAGTTGAGCAAAACTTCAGGGAGGTCTCTGTATTCTTTGTTTGGCTGCTGCTGTTTTTTGCGGGGGCGTTTACTTCAACGTTTCTTGTCCGCTCGTTACAGGAAAAAAGCCGTTACCGGGCGCATGCCGTGCCGATAATGCTGGAAATAGTTATTCTGTTCATTGTAGCTATTTACGGTAATCATTTTTATGAGGAAACACTACTGGAGCGCGAGGCAATTATTGGCGCTATATTATTTGCTATGGGTTTACAGAATAGCCTGGTTTCCAATATTTCCGGCGGGTTGATCAAAACATCACACCTCACGGGTTTATTTACTGATTTGGGTGCCGAAATGGCTGAATTACTGCATCCAAAAACTGAAGCTTCGCAGGTAATTAAAAACAAAGTTATTATCCGTCTTACTATCCTGACATTTTATTTTATAGGCGGTATTGCCGGAGGGTACTTTTTTGATTTATACGATTTTAAAATATTCTTCGCCATCCCGTTTATCTTGCTTACTATTTTGTACTACGATCTTTCTCCCCTGGCATTACACAAATTAACCAGGTTATTTCAGAGCAAAAATAACTGATGGACACACATTACCTGCATGTATTTCTGGTTATTCAAAATTTATTAAAGGAAACGAAAAAATAATACCACATTTAAACTATCGCACGTACATTTGTGCCACTATGAGTAAACAGCCACACACACACGATACTACCCACATCACTTACCAAAGCCTTATTGAAGGCAATGCCAAATTTGTAGAAAATACCTTGGCAAAAGATCCCGATTATTTTACCAAGCTGGCTGCCGGGCAACACCCGCCGGTGTTATGGATTGGCTGCGCCGATAGCCGCGTGCCTGCTAACCAGATCACTAACACTGCCCCCGGTGAAATTTTCGTACATCGCAACATCGCCAACATGGTGATACATACCGATATGAACATGTTAAGTGTATTGGATTACGCTGTTTCTGTTTTAAAAGTAAAACATGTTATTGTAACCGGCCATTACGGCTGTGGCGGTGTTTTAGCTGCGATGAGTAATAATCAATTTGGCCTGATAGATAATTGGCTGCGCCACATTAAAGATGTGTACCGCCTGCATGCCGATGAATTAAATGCCATTGAAGATGTAAACGAACGTTCGGACAGATTGGTAGAATACAACGTGATTGAGAATGTTCACAACCTTTGCAAAACATCTATAGTGCAAAACGCCTGGGGCAATGGCCAGCCGTTAAGCGTACATGGCTGGGTATATAGCTTAAATACCGGCAAAATAAAAGATCTTAAAGTAAGCAGTCACAGTACTGCCGATTTGGACGAAGTTTTTAGGTTTAATAAATAGTGGAAAATCTGTAAAACGGAAAAACCGAATCTGGAAAGATAGAAAGGCTGTCCAATTAGGCAGCCTTTCTATTTAAGACATTATTGCTATGAATTAATTCGAAATTGAATTTCGAAATCCGAAATCAACTTATATTTCCTTCGCCAAAAATGGATATCGGTAATCCTTAGGCGGATCGAAAGTTTCCTTAATAGTGCGTGGCGATACCCAGCGCATCAGGTTGATCATGGAGCCAGCTTTATCATTAGTACCTGATCCTCTCGCGCCGCCAAATGGCTGCTGGCCAACTACCGCGCCGGTAGGTTTATCATTAATATAGAAGTTACCCGCAGCGTTACGTAAACGCTGGGTCATGTCGGCAATAGCGTAACGGTCTTGCGCGATGATGGCACCTGTCAAAGCGTAAATTGAAGTTTTATCAACAATATCTACTACCTCGTCAAACTTGGCATCTTCGTACACATAAATAGTTAATACCGGGCCAAACAACTCTTCGCACATGGTTACGTAATAAGGATCATTTACCTTAATTATGGTCGGCTCAATAAAGTAGCCGTCACTTTTATCATAACCACCGCCGGTAAGAATCTCTACATTCGGATCGGCTTTAGCGGCATCAATATATTTAGCCAGTTTATCGAATGATTTTTCATCGATAACGGCGTTAATAAAGTTTTCAAAATCTTCAACCGGGCCCATTTTAAAGCTGGCGATGTCGCGCTTCATACGTTCGCTAATGGCAGGCCACAGCGATGCTGGTACATACGCCCGTGAAGCAGCCGAGCATTTTTGGCCCTGGTATTCAAATGAACCTCGTACCAAAGCAACATTGGCTATATCAACATCAGCACTTGGGTGTACTAATACAAAATCCTTACCGCCTGTTTCGCCCACAATGCGCGGGTAGGTTTTATAATTGTGGATATTATCGCCAATGGTTTTCCAAATGCTGTTGAACACGCCCGTTGAACCGGTAAAGTGAATACCTGCAAAGTCAGGATGCTTAAATACTACCTCGCCTACAGTTGGGCCGTCCACATAAACCAGGTTAATTACACCCGGCGGCACACCGGCTTCGTTAAATACCTGCATCAACACATTAGCTGCATAAATTTGAGTATTGGCCGGTTTCCAAACCACCACGTTGCCCATCATGGCGGCGCTGGTTGGCAGGTTGCCTGCAATAGCAGTAAAGTTAAATGGCGTAAGCGCGAATACGAAGCCTTCCAGCGGGCGCTGTTCAACCCTGTTCCATACACCTTTTGGTGATATAGGGGGTTGCTGCGCGTAGATCTGCGTCATATAGTGCACGTTGAAACGCAAAAAGTCTATCAGTTCGCAAGCAGAATCTATCTCGGCCTGGTACGCGTTTTTAGATTGGCCAAGCATGGTAGCCGCGTTCACTTTAGCACGGTACGGGCCGGCTAATAATTCGGCAGCTTTTAAAAATATAGCGGCGCGTTGCTCCCACGGCAGGTTTTCCCAATCGTATTTTGCGGCAAGTGCAGCGTTTATAGCATCGGTAACATGCTGTTTATCACCCAGGTGAAATGTACCCAGCAGGTGTTTATGATCATGCGGCGGGCGCAGTTCGGCAGTGTTGCCGCTGCGAACTTCCTTTCCGCCAATATACATGGGTATATCTAATTGTTGCGCACGGGCTGTGTCCAAAGCCTGTTTAAGTGCTGCGCGTTCCACACTGCGCGGACCGTAGTTCAGTACAGGTTCGTTAGCGGGTTGCGGCGTATTAAAAAATCCTTTAAGCATAAATGGTTTATTTGTTTAAGGTGCCGCAAAGATACCTATTACCCGTCAGATGAAATAATTTGCAACAGGCAATTTACTGGGTATTGACAATGAAGTGGTGTATATTATTTAGCAACAGGAGTTACAGGCATTGTAAATTGACTGCGTACGGGTTTTCCATTCTGCAGCCCCGGATTCCAGTGTGGTGAAGACTCAAGCATTTTAACTACCCGTTTGTTCATTTCGGCACTAAAAGGACTACGCAGAACTTTGACATCTGTTATCCGCCCATCTTTTTCGATGACGAAAGTATAAAAACCCCTTAAGCCCGGGGCACAGGATTCATCGGGTGCAAGATGTGTGGCGATATATTTCAAAAATTTTCCCGGCCCGCCCGGAAATGAAGCCTGTTCTTCTATCCCTCCAAAAACTTCATTATTGTTAAGGGAATTAGTCTTTTTACTCCCTTCTAATGTTAATGGATTTTCTTTGGATAATTGCTGCGCCATTATCGTTTGATACAATCCTGTAAAACCAATGGTGAGCGCCCCTATAGCTAACCATTTTTGCCATTTAGGTAAAGTTTGGGTTTTAACAGATATACGATCGGCCTCAAATAATCCGCAAAGGTTTTTCCCGTTTTTGGTAAAGATGGCTAATATCTCTTCTTCATTTTTCCCTCGCATATCATGCACCAATTTATGGCAGCCATTGCAATACCAGCCATCCTTACAGGGCACTAATTCATTAAACGCTTTAGGGCACCTGAAAGCTAATTTTACAGTATTTAATTGCTCCATACACAAATCTACTAAAAAATTAGTTGATCTTTTTACCCTAATTCATTTTGTAACAATATGCCCGACACTGACCCTTCAAGCTAAACCCTTTCGCATTATATTAGTTTAACTTATAATAAGAAACTAAAGATAAAAGCATGAAAAAGCACCTCATAAAATTTATAGCGTTGCTGGCTGTGTCATCTATAGCTATATCAAGCTGTTCAGTGCAATATAGGGATCAATACCGGGCGCATAACAGCCGCAATATCCATGACCGGGACCGCGATGGCGATCATCGGGACCATCGTGATCATGATTATCGCAACAGCGGCAATTATTATGACCGCGAACACAACCGGTACTAAAATTCATCATCTAATCTATAAAACAAATAAAATGAAAATTCTAAAAATTGTAATTATTGCGCTGGTAACCGTGTTTACTTTTAGCGCCGCAAAAGCCCAGGTACGTGTACATGCTACAGTTGGCACAAGGCAGGTTCATCATCGCACCGTTGTTGTACGCAGGCCGGTCTATCACCGCACTGTAGTAGTGCACCGCAGTTGGCATCGCCGCCCGGTATACAGGCATCACCGCCGTTACTAATATAAAGCCCCCTGAATGTTTCAGGGGGCTTTTTGTTGCTCTCAGAGACCGTTAAAAGTGATATTTTATTTTCATCCAAAATAATTTAAGTTTGCTTTAACTAATTATCATCCAAAATTTATTGAATGAAACCTCCTGTAGCGTCGGCCACCGTGCCCCAGTTTATACGCAATACCGTTAAGTACATCCATCCCGAAAGCCATACTTTTTTAAAACACAAGGTTGGCGAAGTATGGAAAGAAATTAGCTACGGCGAAGCACTTACAAAAATTGATGCTATATCGGCCTGGTTGCTGGATATAGGCATTTGCAAAGGCGACCGCCTTGGGCTGATCATAGAGAACGGTCCCGATTATGTATACTACGACCAGGCATTGCAGCAAATTGGCGCTGTAAATACGTCTATCTACCCTACCCTTTCTGAAGCTGAAATTGAATATATTCTGAACGATTCGGGCGTTAAAACCTTGTTGGTGGGCAATCCTTTCCTGTTACGCAAGGTGCTGAAGGTGGCAAATAATTGTATGGAGCTGATCCGCATTATACCCGCTTTTGAAGACTTTGAAAAATACACCGAAAAAATTGAACTAAACGCAGGCGTAATAGGTTTGCAACAACTGATAGCTGAAGGCAAAGGAATGGTAGATCGGTTCCGCGATGCAATAAATATTGCGCGTGAAGCTATTATGCCGTCAGATCTTTCGTGTTTGATATATACTTCGGGCACAACCGGCACCCCCAAAGGAGTAATGCTTACCCATCATAACCTCACCGAGAATGTGAACGTAAGTTTAGAACAGATACCGGTGATTGAATATACAGATTTGTTCCTGTCGTTCCTGCCATTATCGCATGTGTTTGAACGTACAGCTACTTATCATATTTGCCTGGCCATGGGTTGCCAGATAGCCTTTGCCCAAAGCCTTGACCTGCTTGCCCGCAACATGGGCGAAGTTAGGCCGACTGTAATGAACTGCGTGCCCCGGTTGCTGGAACGGATACACGACAAAGCCATGAAGAATGGTACAGATGCCGGCGGCATCAAAGCTAAAATATTTTTGTGGGCGCTTAAAGTCGGCCGCCAGCACCGCGAGCAATTGGAAGCGGGTAAAAAGCCGGGATTGATACTGGAACAGCAATTTAAACTGGCCGAAAAACTGGTATTCAGCAAAATAAAGGAAAAGACCGGCGGTCGTTTAAAGTTTATGATATCGGGTGGCGGTGCGCTGCCTAAAAATATCGGCGAGTTTTTCGGCGATCTGGGGATTAAGGTACTGGAAGGTTTCGGCCTGACTGAAACATCGCCGGTTATGGCCGTTACCGAATATCACCGGCAAGTATATGGTACCGTTGGCCGCATTATTCCGGGTATTGAAGTAGGCATTCAAAATGTAGATACCAAAGAGATATATACGATACAAACACACCATACTTTTAAGGAGGATTATCAATCGGAAGAAGGAGAAATTATTGTGCGCGGGCATTGTGTAATGAAAGGATATTTTAACAAACCCGAGGAAACAAAAGCTGCGATAAACCCTGAAGGCTGGTTCCACACCGGCGATATTGGTCGTTTTTATAAAGGCAACCTGCAAATTACCGATCGGTTGAAGAACATGCTGGTGAACGCTTATGGTAAAAACATTTACCCCACCCCGGTTGAAAACACCTATTTAAAAAGCCCCAAAATTGAGGGCGTATTTTTAATTGGCGATAAACGTGAATATATAACCGCCATTATTATCCCCGCAAGGGAAGCCTTCCAGGAAGCATTTGGGTTGGATAATGCGTTTTTTGAACAACCTGAGGTATTTATTGACGATAAAGCTATGACCGATTGGGTTGCAGCGGATATCCGCAAGTTTGGCAATGAACTGGCTAAGTTTGAACGTATTAAAAGCTTTAAGATCAAACGCGCGCCCTTCAGTATGGATGGGGGCGAGATAACCCCTACCATGAAACCGAAGCGTAAAGTGATAGAAAAAAAATACGCTGATGCGATAGATGAAATGTATATGCAAAGCGTAGAAGCGGATTGATTGTCACAATCAAATCACACTTAAATCATTAAAACCTAAGTATATAGTTTGGTATATTTGGGATAAATGAGGCTGGTAGTAAAACACTTATTGGTTATCTCCTTTTTCCTCTTACCTTTTATAGTAAAGGCCGCATCCATATTAATACCTATGGATGACCAGCAGAAAGACCACCTCAAATCATACGGTATTGCTTTCTGGGTATTAAAGAACGGGGATACGGTAGACTGGCTCCTGAACTATCGTGGCGGCAGTTTTATGACCAAATACGATAAGAAAACCGAGAACGAGTGCAAAGTACGCGGTGTGAGCTATGAAGTGATTGCCGATAGCGAGGTAAGCAACATCCTGGCGCAAATAAATGACCCATCCGTAAATATGGATGTGGTAAAGCTGGAAAAGGCCCCCAGGGTAGCTTTATATTCCCCTAAAAACAAAGGCACCATGGAAGACGCCGTTGCCCTTGTTTTAAAATATGCCGAGATACCTTACGACTTAGTTTACGATGAACAGGTACTAAAAGGTGACCTGGCTAAATACGATTGGCTGCACCTACACCACGAGGATTTTACGGGGCAATATAGTAAAATGGGTAACTTCCGCGGCTTTGGCGGCGGTTACGGCGGCGGCATGGGTGGCTTTAATGGCGGGGCAGACTTTATTGGCGGCCGTCCCGACTTTGGTGGCCGCGGCGGCGGAGGCAGCAATATTAGCAATATAGAGAACGAGGAGAGCAAACCAGCCCAGGAAGCTATGGCCAAAAAGCTGGGCTTTAAAAAAGTATCCAAAATGAAGCTGGCCGTAGCGCAGCATATCCGCGATTTTTGCACCAATGGCGGGTTCCTGTTTGCGATGTGTTCGGGTGCCGATAGCTTTGATATAGCACTGGCAGCCGCCAATACCGATATTGTAGATACCCAATACGATGGCGACCCGCCCGATCCACAAGCGCAGGCCAGGCTCGATTTTAGTCAAACGCTGGCCTTTCAAAATTTCATTGTAAATACAACCGCCCGTTCGCGCAGGTTTAGCGATATTGATGTTTCGGATACCCGGCATGTAGAACGCACGCGCGACTTTTTTACCTTGTTCGATTTTTCGGCCAAATGGGATGTGGTGCCGAGCATGTTGACGCAGGACCATGACCGGGTAATTAAGGGTTTTAAAGGTTTGGCCACCGCCTTCGATAAAACCAAACTAAAGCCCGGCGTAACCATTATGGGCGAAATGAAAAGCGCCAATGAGGCACGCTATATACATGGCGAATATGGTAAAGGACAATGGACCTTCTATGGTGGCCATGATCCCGAAGACTATCAGCACAGTCCTAACGAACCACCAACGGATTTATCGCTACATCCAAATTCACCGGGTTATAGGTTGATATTAAATAATGTGCTTTTCCCGGCGGCTAAAAAGAAAAAGCAGAAGACTTAGGGATCATCTCACCAGTAATTTAGTAAAGGCTAAACTATCGCCCCTGAAGGCATTAAAATCAACTGTATGATTAATGCCGTTAACCCGGGCAATATCCGAATGTTGCCAAAATTGCCATTTGGTCTTTTCGTCCATAGCTAATTCAGGCTGGTGGAAATTGGCTATCCATAATGTATATTCATCAAAATGCCCTGCCAGATAATCGGCATAAAAACTAATATTAGTGTAGATGATAGGACGCACCCTTGTTTTATTCTCTACATAAGTTAAAAAGGCCTTTAGTTCTTTACGCATAGCCTGTGGCGATGTTCTGTCAAGTACTTCAATATCGGCTACAGGCGGCAGATCCCCTTTTTCAATATTTACATTTTGCAGGAAAAAACGGGCTTGCCATAATCCATTTTTTTCCGGACGGAAAAAATGATAAGCCCCACAGGTAATACCAACCTTAGGCGCTTCGCGCCAGTTACGCTTAAAATAGGGATCAACTTTTAGTAAGCCTTCGGTAGCCTTTACAAACGCGAAATTGATGCGCACACTATCCTCTTGCATAGCCCTTACTTTTTGCCAGTCTATTTTGCCCTGGGCATAGGAAACATCAATACCGTGAATGTGGTATCTTGACGGTATACGTATTTGGAAACTTTTATAAGTACGATAATGCGGGTTCTCGCCTATATCCATTATCCACCGCCAGGTAGCACTAAAAGTTTTGAGCACGTAACCATAGTATAGTGGCGAAAGTATGATCAGCAGAAACCCCACGATGAGTCCCCATGGCAATTTGGTACCGCTTTTCTTTCGCCGGGGGGCAGTGTTTCTTTTTACGGGTGCTTTTTTTACTACAGTTTTCTTTACAACGGCCACGTCACGAAGTTAAAAAAGTAATTGTTTAGCCAAGTACCACATTTAACCAATTATCATATTTATACCGGTAGCCTAATATGGTTGGGACATTCACACTTTCAATAGTCTTCAAATTTGCTGCTCCGTTTTCAAATTCGGGCAAAGGCAAATTTAGTTCCCGGCTAAACCGGGTATAAAACTGCGCCCGTGTAGGGTGACTTGGCACACAGGCATTGAATACCTGTCCCCAGGCTGCCTTTTCAATTACCACCACCGCTATGCCAACCGCGTCGTCTAAATGCACCATATTAACCGGCGATGAACCATTAGGCACTTCTTTTTTGCCGGCAAAAAAGCGCCCCGGATGCCGCCCCGGCCCTACTAAACCGGCGAAACGGATAACAGTCGTTTTAAACCCCGCCTGGTTTTGAAAAGCCTGCTCTGCTTGTAAAAGCAACCGGCCGGATTCATCTTCAGGCTTAGGTTCGTCCAGTTCATTTACTATACCTTGGTTATCGCCATAAACACCTGTAGAACTGGTATAGATCACCCGCTTTATACCATACCTGCTGATGGCGTTAATAATGCTTTCTATCTTGGGAATAAATGCTTCCGCCTCGCCCTTTCTGAATTTTGGCGGGATGCTTACCACCATCCTATCACAATCAAAAAAAGCAGGGTCGTTACCCTGTTCGCCGGGGAAATTAACGAGGTATGGCTGAAGACCCAGCGCGGCCAGTTCCTGCAATTTTTCGTTATTGGTAGTTGATCCCTTTACTGTGATACCTTTTGCTATTAAAGCTGTGGCTAATGCGCGCCCGAACCAGCCGCAGCCTAAAATACTAACCGTCATGCTTAGCGTTATATTTAGCCAGTAAGCCTTTAGTTTGCTGGCGTATCTTGTTCTTCATAAAAGCCGACCAGCCCAGCAGGTAGCCGCTCATCCCCAGCGCCTGCCCGGCCCATTTCCAGGCGTTAAAGGTATCTGTATGTTTAATGATCTTGCCATCTTTAAACTCAAATTCGGCATGTACATGATTAACCACCTTGCGCCCGGTGCGACTGAATACATATTCGGCCACCCAGTCGGCGCTGCCCGTTTCATTTTTGGCGGCGATATTACTGGCGGTTACTTTTACGCCCTTGTTGTTTGCAGACAACATACGCCACATGTTTTTAGCATCGCGCCCCTTTAGCCAGCCAAACGCCGGGTCTTCAAACTCAATGTCATCTGCATAGCAGGCTACCATGCCTTCCGCGTCGCCGGCGGCAAAGGCGCTGTAGAATTTTTCGATCAGTTGTTTGTTGTCCATGTTTACGGTGGTTGGCTGCTGCAAATTACTGTATTTAATTGGTGACTGTAATGAAAAATATTTCAAACAAACGTGCTTATTGCTGTTTAGTATAGCATAATGGCATCATCTAAAACATCCATTTACGGGGCGTTAATTGCTAACCTGCTTATTGCGATAACCAAGTTTATTGCCGGGGCTATCGGCAAAAGCGGTTCCATGATATCTGAAGCGATACACTCGCTGGTTGATACCGTTAATGAAGTGCTGTTACTATTAGGGTTACACCGCTCGAAGAAAGAACCCGACGCGTTACACCCTTTTGGTTACGGTAAAGAACTTTACTTCTGGTCGTTCATTGTTTCTATACTCATATTTGGCCTGGGCGGTGGTATTTCTATTTACCAGGGCATTGTGCATATCCGCGAACCCGAACCGCTTGGCGACCCGACCATGAGTTATTGGGTGTTGGGCTTGTCTATACTATTTGAGGGTATCTCGCTGGTGATAGCAATCAAACACTTTAAAGAAGTACGCGGCAAAACCCCTTTTTGGGAAGCCGTAGTAAAAAGCAAAGACCCGTCTAATTTCCTGGTGTTATTTGAAGACAGCGCCGCTGTAATGGGATTGGTGATTGTTGGGATATGCCTGTACCTGAACAACCGTTATCAAATGCCGGTGTTAGATGGCGTCGCCTCAATTCTTGTAGGGCTGATACTTGTAGCCGTATCGGCCATATTAGCCCGCGAAAGCCGCAGCCTGTTAATGGGCGAAGGTATTTCCCCCGAAACCAAACAGCACATTTGCGAAATGGTGCAAAAGGACAAATCGGTAGTAAAAGTGCTGCACATCATGTCGACGTACCAATCCCCGGATGAAATATTGCTGATGCTGATCATTCAATTTAAAGATGGCCTGGACACCGTAGAAATTAACAATGCTATAGATGGCATTCGCGAAACTGTGAAAGCAAGGTATAAACTCATGAAATATATTATCATTCAGCCGGATATTTTGGATACCAATTTAGAGCGGCATCCTGATAGGGGCGCGCATGATATGGGGATATGATTCAGTCTGAAATTATACGATCATACCACCTTATCAATTTAAATTTTCGGCCTGTATAACCTTAAACACCGCACTATATTAAAACAGCATCAAATCTGCTTGACAAAGGGTATAAATTGATTGGTTATTTGTCCCGGTTTAACGCGGCGAACAGGGCTAATCCTGTTAAAATCAACCATTTTCATCCCAATTCACATTTTTATTTTATCAAAGAACATTTACATTAATATACTGATTTTAAAGCTAAAAAACAAGTGTATTTTTGGTGATTTTTAGTCGTTTTTAGACTTTTTTGATAGCGTTTTAGGCCGACTTACGCTTTTTTAGCCGTTTTTACAGCGGGTAATTTTGTACAGATTGTACAATGAATAATATAATGCCATCATTAGGCTTCGGCCAATATTAATTTTTCACAACGTACAGAGGCGGCTAATAATAGGTCACCCGGTTTCAGCCGGGCGGCTTCATATAGCCCCCATTTTAACAATTTTAACCACCTTGACTATTTTAACTTCCCGCGCCCACTAAAACTACACTATCCCATTTCCATGTCACATAAAAAATTGTAGATTTACCGCAAATTCTTCAAACACATGAATATTCACGAATACCAGGGTAAAGAGATACTAAAAAGCTTTGGCGTCAGAGTTCAGGAAGGCATATTGGCCAACACTCCGGACGAAGCTGTTGAAGCGGCAAAAAAAATGAAAACCGATTACAATTCGGATTGGGTAGTTATTAAGGCGCAAATACACGCGGGTGGCCGCGGTAAGGGCGGCGGTGTTAAACTGGCCAAAAACCTTGACGAAGTAAAACAACGTGCTACCGACATTATCGGCATGCAACTGATTACTCCCCAAACAGGCGCCGAAGGTAAAAAAGTACACAAGGTATTAGTAGCCCAGGATGTTTACTATCCGGGTGAAAGTGAAACCAAAGAATTTTACATGAGCGTATTGCTTGATCGTGCTGCTGGTCGTAACATCATTATGTACAGCACCGAAGGCGGTATGGATATTGAAGAAGTAGCGCACAGCACCCCGCACCTTATCTTTAAAGAGGAAATTGACCCGGCTGTTGGGCTGCAAGGCTTCCAGGCGCGTAAAATTGCCTTTAACCTGGGTGTATCCGGCGATGCTTTTAAAGAAATGGTGAAATTTGTAACCGCTTTGTACAAAGCTTACGACGCCACCGATTCTTCACAATTTGAAATTAACCCGGTGCTTAAAACATCGGACAACAAAATATTAGCGGTTGATGCTAAGGTGAATATTGATGATAACGCCTTGTACCGTCACCCGGATTATGCCGCCATGCGCGACGAGTTGGAGGAAGACCCAACTGAAGTTGAAGCTGGCAAAAGCAACCTTAACTATGTAAAACTTGACGGAAACGTAGGTTGTATGGTTAACGGCGCTGGTTTAGCCATGGCTACCATGGATATTATTAAACTGGCCGGCGGCGAGCCTGCTAACTTCCTTGACGTTGGCGGTACCGCTAACGCGCAAACAGTTAAAGCCGGTTTCAATATCATCCTGTCAGATCCTAACGTGAAAGCCATCCTGATCAATATTTTCGGCGGTATTGTTCGTTGCGACCGTGTGGCACAAGGTGTTATTGATGCTTACCATGAAATTGGCAACATCCCTGTACCCATCATTGTTCGTCTGCAAGGCACCAATGCTAAAGAAGCTAAAGAGCTGATCGACAACTCGGGCTTGAAAGTATTCTCAGCTATATTACTGAAAGAAGCTGCTGAGCGTGTTAAAGAAGTATTGGCTTAAGTAGAGATTAGTGATTGGTTAATTAGAGATTAGTTAGCCTGTTAAATATAAAAGAAAAGGGAGCAAATTGCTCCCTTTTCTTTTATAAGGCTTGCAGTCGCTCGGCTCCAGCCGAGTGACACCTATTTCCCGGCCTCCGGCCGCAGCCGCAGTTAAGACTCATCGACAATTAGTGGCGAATCGGGATTAGCGCTACTATAAACAAAAGTCGCTTCATCATTTACCATCATAGCCGCAACGGGATTACGATGAATATAATCCATTTTTTGTTGAAAAACGGCGTTAGTAATTAATTCTGTGGGGTGACTTGTTTTTTGCCAAAATTGATATTGTTTGTTTTGAATTGAACTTTTGGCGAAAAACTCAAACATATATAACAACCATTCTTTCCGGCTTTCCTGCGGATTATTGGTTATCATTTCAAGCATTCTCTTGGCCGAATAGCTTTTAAAATCGCGTAGTATATCGGCTAATCTTCCCTCATCATTTGCTATTATCATGTGGATATGGCTACTCATAATGCAGTAGGCATATATTTTGAGGCCCTTAGCTTTTCTGCAATATTCCAGGTTCTTTATAATCTCGTCATTATATTCACTTCGTATAAACACATCAATCCAGCCCACTACCGTTAAGGTGACAAAGAAAGGGTTATCTGAATTTGCTTTACGTAACTCGGACATGTTTAAAGATATAAATTTTATAGTGTTGTTACCGCGGCCAGAGGCCGGGAAATAGTACTCACTCGGCTGGAGCCGAGCGAGTGCATGGAAGCTGCTGAGCGTGTTAAAGAAGTATTGGCTTAAGTAGAGATTAGTGATTGGTTAATTAGAGATTAATTGACCGTAAATAAAAGAGGTTGCCTATTAAAGCAACCTCTTTTTTATTAACACAACATTTACTGGATTTTACTGAGTAATTGTAACTGTGCCCATATCTTTCACAGCACCAGTGGTAACAGCTACACCTGTAACCGTTTTGGTTGCGTAAGGGCTAACCGGAACAAACTTAACATTATAAGTACCTGCTGCTAATCCGGAGAAATAGAATTTGCCGGTAGCATCGGTAACAGCGCCAACAGTATCGGTACCCATAATAGCATATACCTTAGGCGATGATGCCGCAGGTGAAACAATACCGGTTAAAGCGCCTGAAACGGCATCGGCGTAGGCCCTGATAACCGGTTTCAGTATATATTTTCCATTTCCGGTAAGTACAATGGATTGCGCCGCGTCAAAATCAAGATGCATAGTGTAAGCTATGCCAGCGGTCAAATTATCATGCACATTAAGTTTAACGCCCGAAGTTTGACCGCTCGGTGTAGTTAAATCGTAAGAAACACCGCCAACAATTACCCGGTTGCCCGAATCATTAAGCACCAGCCGCACTTGTTGTATAGTACCTGCCGGAATATCCTGATCGGCTAAAACAGTATCCTTACCTGAACGGAACCTTAAAATATCAATTGGCCCACCGCCAACATTCAAGGTTTGTTCACCGGCATCGGTAACTATCACCACACTTTTAACATTTAATATAACTGAAGTGAATGCGCCGGGCGCATCGGTCATTTTTACTGTTACGTGTGCTGAATTGCCAGCCGTTGAACTATTATCCTTTTTACAGGCAAACATAAATAGGCTTAAGATTGCCGCAAATAATAACTTTTTCATAATAAAATATTTAATTAATGTTTAATTTTTGATAAAACAAGTTCAAAGTACATGCCCGAACCACAAGGTATCGACAGACCGGCGTTTTGTATCGATGAGTCGGCAAAAAGCGGACTTTATGCACTATTACTATCGTAGCCGATATAGAGCAGATAGGTCACCATTGTTATTATATCAGGTCAATTATTTCGTTTTACTTAATTCTGCGGCTTAACCGGTGATCTGTAATTTATCAAAGGATGTGACAACTGCATTATTTTAAAATAACCTTAACTTTTTAATTATATAGGTGTTATAACTTGTAATGTCTACGGTTTGTAAACTTAATTAATAAATAGATGTTTAAACATCTATTATACATATCTTTGATCATACTTTAAAAAAACACAATCATTAATACTATGGCAACAGCAACAAAATGGGTATTAGACCCAATGCACTCAGAGGTACAATTCAAGGTAAAACACCTGGTAATTTCTACTGTAACAGGCTCATTTAAAACTTTTGAAGGCAGCCTTGAAACAGAGAATGATGATTTTACAGGTGCAAACATCAACTTTAGTTTAGAAGTAGATAGCATTAATACAAATCAGGACCAACGCGATGAGCACCTGAAAGGTGCCGAGTTTTTTGACGCAGAGAAATATCCGAAGATCACTTTCAAATCAACCTCATTCACCAAAAATGGTGACGACTATACATTAGTTGGCGATCTGACCATTAAGGGTATCACCAAATCGGTTACCTTAGCTGTTGAACATGGTGGAACCGCTGGTGATTTTTATGGAAATACTAAAGCAGGTTTCGAAATCACCGGTAAAATTAACCGTAAAGATTTTGGTTTAACCTGGAACGGCGTTACAGAAGCAGGTTCGGTTGTGGTTGGTGAAGAAATAAAACTGATCATCAACGTACAGTTTGCCAAGCAAGCGTAAGTTTAGTTCGGATTTCGGAATGCCAATTTCGAAATAAGATAATCCCGGCTTCGTGTTCGTCGTTAATATAAAGATTAAAACTATTTTTGGGCTTAATCTTTATATCTAGAGAACTGGAGCCGGGATTTTTTGCGTAAAATGGATTTCGCATTTGGCATTCCGCACTTCGAAATTGATAATTATGCTCATCAAAATATACCCGGAAAACCCCAACGAGAAAACCATACAACAAGTGGTTGATGTACTGCGCAAAGGCGGGATTATCATTTATCCTACAGATACGGTTTATGGCCTTGGTTGCGATATTACTAACCACCGGGCTATTGAGGCCATAGCTAAACTGAGGCGCATTAAACCCGAGAAGGCTAACTTCTCCTTCATATGTTACGATCTAAGCCATATATCGGATTATATTAAGCCTATTGATAATGCAACCTACAGGGTACTAAAAAAAGCACTGCCCGGACCGTTTACCTTTATTTTTAATGCCAGTGGTAATGTGCCCAAGCTGCTTAGTAGTAACAAAAAAACAGTGGGTATCCGTGTACCGGATAACACTATTGCCCGCTGCATTGTAAAAGAATTAGGCAACCCAATCCTCTCTACTTCTATAAAAGACGAAGACGAGATCATCGAATATTCAACCGACCCCGAACTGATCTATGAAAAATATCAGGACCAGGTAGATATAGTTATTGATGGCGGTTACGGAGGTAACATTGCATCAACCATAGTAGATTGCACTAACGGCGATTTTGAAATACTACGTGAAGGTAAAGGAGATTTAGAGCAATTCCTGTAAATCGTTTTTCCTATCTTTAGGAAATATCTGATCCTGATGCAGCATAAAACAAGTTTTATTAAGGAGCTATTGCGTTCAGATTCTATTGGCGGGATCATCCTTATTGGCTGTGTGATCATTTCTTTAGCTATTGCAAATAGCCTGCTCTCAGCTTCCTATAACCACCTTTTAAATGTGCACCTGGGGTATAACTTCGGCTTTGCGCATTTAAAGTACCCCGTAATAAGCTGGATAAACGATGGCCTGATGGCTATCTTTTTTTTATTTGTAGGATTAGAAATTAAACGCGAGGTTTTAAACGGAGAGCTATCTGATACTAAAAACGCCACACTACCTGTATTTGCCGCCATCGGCGGAATGGCGGTACCTGCTTTAATTTACATGTTATTTAACCACGGTACAATAAGTGCCAATGGCTGGGGTATCCCTATGGCCACCGATATTGCGTTTGCTATAGCTATATTAAGCATATTGGGTAAAAGTGTACCGTTATCGCTAAAGGTATTTTTAAAGGCCCTGGCTATTGTAGATGATCTAGGGGCTATCATCGTGATCGCTGTATTTTACTCGGCCGGCTTGAGCAGTCATTACTTGTTATTGGCTGCTGTTACATTAGGCTTGCAGATAGTTTTTAACCTTTTGGGATTTAAACACCTGGCCTTTTATCTTATCCCGGGTGTATTTTTATGGTACTTTATACATAGTTCGGGCATACACGCCACCGTCGCCGGTGTACTTACGGCTTTTACGATACCTACCAATCCTGAGGATAAAAAATCGCCGTTGTTAAAACTGGAACATTGGCTGGAAACGCCCGTGAACTTTATCATCATCCCTATATTTGCATTAGCCAATACCAATATTCATTTTGAGTGGGATGTGGTAGTTAAAGGTATAACATCGCCATTGGGCATGGGGATTATTGCCGGGTTACTTTTTGGTAAGCCTATCGGGATAGCGCTATGCTCGTGGTTGGCCATTAAAACCAGGTTGTCGGCTTTACCTAAAAACACCAATTGGCGCCAGCTGTGGGGTGCAGCACAATTAGGCGGCATTGGGTTTACCATGTCTATATTTATAACCTTGTTATCTTTTCGCAACGCTATATTACACGACGAAGGTAAATTATCTATACTTATCGCTTCGGTATTGGCAGCAGTAATAGGGTATTTGGTATTGAAATTAGCAGGAAAGAAAAAAGCTATCTAAACTTATCGTCGTGCTTTCACTATCTTATCGTCTTCACAAAATCCCCTATCCCTTCCAGGTAATCGGGCCCTGAACCTAAGTATTTTACAAATGCACTGCCTACAATAGCGCCGCTGGCATACTCTGTAGCTTTTTTATACGCCGCATTCCCCGATATACCAAACCCGATGATAAGCGGATTTTTCAGGTTCATAGCTTTTATGCGTTTATAGTAATCTTCAATTTTATCAGATACGTTTAAACTACCACCAGTAATTGATGAGGATGAAAGCAGGTAAATAAAGCTATTGCTTAACTCGTCTATCTTTCGGATTCGTTCTTCCGATGTTTGCGGGGTTACCAGGAAGATGTTGCTCAAGCCGTATTTTGTAAATATATCTTTGTACATATTCTCGTACTCGTACATAGGTAAATCTGGCACGATAATACCATCTACACCAACCTCTGCAGCGGTTTTGCAAAAGCGCTCGACGCCATATTGTATCATTGGATTGGCGTAGCCCATCATTAAAATGGGAATGGTTACCTTGCTGCGAAGATCTTTTAACTGTTCAAACAGCACATTCAATGTCATGCCGTTTTCCAGCGCTTTTTCAGAACTTTCCTGTATGGTGGGGCCATCAGCTACCGGGTCGGAATATGGGAAACCTATCTCCAGGAAATCGGCACCGGCTTTTTCCAGCGCCTCGGCAATTGCAACTGTGCTGCCCAGTTCCGGATATCCCGCAGTGAAATAAATAGAAAGTATATCGTTTTTCTTCTCAGAAAATAATTTGTTTAAACGGTTCATGTTAAGTCTTAAGTTTTGAGTTCTGAGTCTTAAGTCTGAAAGAGAAAGCTTTGGACTTTCGGCTTTAGTCTTTTGACTTTCTAATACCCAAAGTATTTTATATAAGTATCCAAATCCTTATCCCCTCTTCCCGAAAGGCATATCACTACGTTATCGTCTTTTTTAAATTGCATCTTCTCCAGGTAAGCAAAAGCGTGGGCACTTTCAATGGCCGGGATAATACCCTCGGTTTGTGAAAGCAGCAAACCGGCCTCTAACGATTCTTCATCGGTAATGCTTACATATTGGGCACGTTTAATTTTGTACAAATGCGCGTGCTGTGGTCCAATGCCCGGATAATCCAAGCCCGCGCTGATGGAATACGGTTCAACCACCTGCCCGTCCTCGGTTTGCATTAGTATGGTGCGGCTGCCGTGCAATACCCCCTCTTTACCCAAAAATGTGGTAGCTGCAGAATGGCCGCTATCTACGCCTTTACCAGCCGCTTCAACAGCGATCAGCTTCACGCTTTCATCATCCAAAAAATGATAGAACATGCCCATAGCATTGCTGCCACCGCCTACACAGGCTAAAACATAATCCGGCAATTCGTTCCCTGTTTGTTCCAGCAATTGCTTTTTGGTCTCTAAGGATATAATAGATTGAAATTTGGCTACCATTTCGGGATAAGGATACGGCCCAACTACCGAACCAATAATATAATGCGTATCAACCGGGTTATTGATCCAGTCGCGCATGGCTTCGTTGGTGGCATCCTTTAGTGTTTTGCTTCCCGATGTTGCTGGAACTACGGTGGCGCCCAGCATCTTCATACGGGCAACGTTTGGCGCCTGGCGCTTAATATCTATCTCGCCCATGTAAACTACACATTCAATACCTTTCAGGGCGCAAACGGTAGCGGTAGCAACCCCATGCTGGCCGGCGCCTGTTTCGGCAATAATGCGTTTTTTGCCTAAGCGTTCGGCCAATAATATCTGTCCAATAGCATTATTGATCTTGTGCGAACCCGTATGGTTCAGATCTTCGCGTTTAAGGAAAATATTAGCGCCATACTTTTCAGAATACCTTTTAGCATGATATAGTGGCGAAGGACGGCCTACATAATCTTTCAGTAGTTGGTTAAACTCGGCTTTAAAGCTTTCATCATTAATAATAGAAAGGTATTGCTGCCTTAACTCTTCCACATTAGGGAATAGCATTTCGGGGATATAGGCTCCGCCAAAATCGCCATAGTAGCCTTGTTCGTTAACTCCGTATTTCATATTTTTTAGTTCATGGTTCATGGTTGATAGTTAATAGAAGCTACTATGAACCATGAACAATTATCTATTGACTTTTTAATAAGGCAAAAGCCTGCTTCAATTTTTCAATGCTTTTTATTCCCGGTGCAGTTTCAAACCGGCTATTCAGGTCAACCCCATACAGGGCCGGATGTTTAATATTTTTTATTTCGGCCAGGTTATCCAGGCTTAAGCCGCCACTCAAAAAGAAAGGGACATCCAAATCATATTCGTTCAATACATCCCAATTAAATATCCTACCCGAGCCGCCGTGCTTTTCGGTTTTGGTATCAAACAGAAAGTAATCAACCTTCCCAACATAAGCCTTCAACTGCTCAAAATCAAAGTATTCATCTAAGCCGAAGGCCTTTAGTACTTGCACCTCCTGTTTTAACTCGGCACAATATTCCGGGCTTTCCTGTCCATGCAGTTGTACGGCGTTAAAATCAAACTGATGTATCAAAGCCCTCACAATATCAATGTGCTCGTTCACAAACACTGCGGTTTTAATAATATTGGCAGGTAAACTACGCAACACAGTTTCGGGCAAGCGGTAAACATAGCGCGGTGATTGCGCATACCATATAAAACCCATAAAATCAGGCTTCAACGCTGCTACTGCTTCAATATTCCCGGCCTCGCGTAAGCCACAAACTTTTATTTTCATTAGTTTCTATTGATCAATTTTTCAAAACTCTTTAATGCATTCTTGTTTAATAGCGCCTCTTCAGCTTCATAAAAACAATCGGCAAATGTGGTGTTTGGTTTTATTGTGCGTATGGCAATTGCCGCGTTGCATAGCACCACGTTATTCTGCGCATCAGTACCGTCGCCATGCAGTACATCGCTGAATATCTTGGCCGAATCGCTCACACTATGCCCCCCTACTATCTCTGCAGGGTTTAGTTTTTCAAACCCCAAAGCATCTATGGTATTTATTTTTTCACCGTCGTTACTGAAAGTTTTAAAGTCGCAGGTTAATGATACTTCGTCATAACCATCCAATGCATTCAGTATCGTGTATTTCACATCCGATTTTTGGTACAGGTAGGCATATAACCTGGCCAGTTCCAAATTATAAACCCCTGCCATCTGGTTGTTTGGCCTTGCAGGGTTCACCAGCGGGCCAAGCATATTAAAAAACGTTTTCACACTCAGTTCACGGCGTATTGGCGCAACGGTTTTCATTGCCGGGTGAAACAAGGGCGCATGCAGGAAACAGATATTTGCCTTATCCATATTACGGCTTAGCATATCAGTATCATTAGTAAACTGATATCCCAAAAACTCCATCACGTTTGATGAACCGCAACCAGACGATACACCATAATTACCATGTTTAGCTACCTTGTACCCGGCACCGGCTACCACGAATGAAGCCAATGTTGAAATATTAAAAGTATCCTTACCATCGCCGCCTGTGCCGCACAGGTCTATTATTTCATCAGCAGCCAGTTTAACGGGCAGGCAAAGGTCAAGCATGGCGTCGCGAAAGCCTTCCAGTTCATCAACCGTGATGCTACGCATGCAGTAAGCCGTCATAAATGCTGCCATTTGCGAATTGTTATATTTACCCAATGCAATATTGGTCAGTATCTCCTTCGATTGCTCGTGGCTGAATGTTTTATGTTCGAATAAGTGGTTTAAAATGCTTTTCATATATATCTGAACCTCGATTTTTACGATTAAAGGATTAACAGGGTACCTTTTAATCGAATTTAAAAATGCCTGAACTTTATACAATTAAGCTTTGATCAACAAATCCTGTTATCTGTAAATCTGCTTAATCCCGGTTCAGACGGTAACAAAAAAAGGGTTACCATCGGCAACCCTTTTATATCATATATAAACAAACACGGGATTGCCTTACGATCTCTCGTTAAGCCACCACCAATTGTTGTTTAATTCTCTCATTTTTTATTATGCAGCAAATATGTAAATTGTTTTTACTAAAAGCAAGCAGATTATATAAATTTACGGCATGGCTATATTACATCGTAAAAAGTTCAATCCTGAAGACGACCTGGGTTTCGGCTCGCAACCGGTGATGAAAAGCCAGCCATTACTTAATCGCGATGGCTCTGTAAACGTACGCCGCAAAGGGCTAAGTATATTCAACACCGCCGATAATTATCACAACCTTATCCGTATGGGCTGGGGTAAATTTTGGCTGCTGGTATTATCGGGCTACCTGGTGGTGAATATCATTTTCGCTTTTATTTATATGTCATTGGGGACTGACAACCTTTATGGCGCCGATGGCAGTACCGGGCTCGATCATTTTTTCAACGCCTTTTTCTTTTCGGCGCAAACAATGTCTACAGTAGGCTATGGCCATATCAGTCCTAAAGGAATGGCAGCCAACAGCGTGGCCGCGCTGGAGTCGATGCTGGGCTTGCTGGCCTTTGCCCTGGCTACAGGTTTGTTATACGGGCGCTTTTCAAGGCCATCGGCTAAAATCAGTTATAGTAAAAATATATTGGTTGCTCCCTATCAGGGTGATGGTAAGGGCCTGATGTTTCGCCTGGCAAATATGCGGAAGAACATTTTGATAGGGTTAAGTATAGAGGTTATTTTCTCGTACAATGAAGATGTTGACGGGAAGCCGGTCAGGCGTTTTTTTCCATTGGAACTGGAACGCAAACAGGTAAGCATTCTTACCATTAGCTGGACTATTGTGCATCCGCTGGACGATAACAGCCCGCTGCGCGATATGACCCCTGAAGAATTGAAAAGAACTGAAGCCAGTTTCAGCGTTTTGCTAAAAGCGTTCGATGATACTTTTTCGCAAACCGTACACTCACGTGCAGCCTATTATTTTAGCGATATTGTTTGGAATGCCAAATTCAAACCCACCTTTGACAGGGATGATGATGGTACCATTGTGCTCGATCTGTCGAAACTGCACGATCACGTTACCATTGCGCAATAAGCAGAATAACTTCTGTTACCTGTTAATAAAACTTGGAGATCACCAGCCATTTAATAGCGCTTTTGATGTGAACTCGATCCAATTAACACAACCGGATTTTTGCAGGATATTTTTACGATGTGTATTAACGGTTTGTACAGATATAAAAAGTTTTTCTGCGATAGAAGCGGTAGTGTAACCATTCACTACCAAGCGGTAAATTTCTTTTTCACGGCGTGTAAACTTTTCAGCTTCTGTGGGTAACAGGAAAGAATATGTACCCGGGGTAACATTAAAAAATGAGGGTTCGCCATCTATTCCTAATATGGACATGCCAATAGGCTTTGGCTCTGTTTTTAAATGGGTTATATCGGTATGTACCCCCATTGTCCTGATGATAGCGCCGTCATCCATACTCTGCAGCGCCATCATTTGCTGATGTACCCAAATGTATTTACCGTCCCTGCGCATTAGCCGGTAATCATAACTTATCTTATACTTAAAAACTTTTTCTGGCGCAACCTGACTGAAAAAAGTAGTCAGATTTTGCTCGTTGGCAGCAAAACGATCTCTATCGAGAGCATGAAGGTTGTTGAATACAAACAAAGGCGTAAAGTCGCTGGGTTGGATACCGAGCACATCGGTTACAGAATCGCTAACAAATTCTACTTCGGTTTTTGCCAGGTTAAATATGAAGTAATAATAGGAACCTACATGGAATGTGTTAAGCAGTTTCTTGTAAATTTCCAGTTCAAAATCGGGCGGCACATCACTAAGATCGTGCTTAGCTATTTGTTGCCACGACTTTTTTACTTGATCGAACCTGATAGTCTCCATATAATTCTTAGCCAATATTAAAATACCTAAAGATAGGTATTGCCTCAAAATCTCAATACAATTTATTTAGTGAAGTGATAGCCTCCCCCCGCATAGCCATATAAATAACTATTTAAACAGCTGATTTCCAAAACTTACGCGAAGCTTATTAATCGCCGGTTTTTGTGTGATAGTCAAGTATCATAATCAGCAGGACGGAAATTTATTAAATAACTATTATATGCTAAACTTTACAAACAAACTCACCAAATTAATTATTGCATTTTCGTTACTGCTGTTTTGCGGAATGAGCACAAAAGCACAAAACAGGCAGATTGTTCTTGGTCAGCCCGACCCGCGTTTCAACGTACGTGCAGAATCTCATTTTTCAACATTAGGGGGCTGGGAAAATTATTTTTTTACCGTAGAAAACAAAACCTCGCGTGAATACAGGATGGTAATTAAGGTTGATATGGAACTCGCGTGTGTTGGCCGTAAATCTTTTACTATTGGTGTTAATGGCACAGTTCATTTGCCACCTAATGGTGTATTTAAGCCTTCGCAGGATTATGATCATACTGTTAATAGTCCAGATTCAAAAAACTTTAAGGATTGCCGGCTGCCCGATAATGCTGGTGGATTTACCCTGGTAAAATCGGTAAGTTACACTATATCTGATGTACAGGACCTTACACAAATAGCAGAAAACAAAGCTTCCAGTGAAAAAGCAGCAGCACAGAAAGCCAACGCAGTTAGCCAAACTACTGCCACATCAAATACCGTGCGTACAACTCAAACAAACGCGTCAGCAGCCGGGCATCCGGCAACTACAGGAACTCCAACTACTGCAACAACATCAAATTCAGGTAGCAAAACAGGAACGGTAAATAATAATCAGCCGCAACAAGCGCCCCCTACAGAGGCCCAGCGACAGGTAGAAACAGCGCGTACATTGGCAGAAATAGAAAGGCAGCGTAATGAAAAGCAGGCAGAAGTTCAAAAAATGAGCGACGCGATTACCTCTACCGGGACCATGTTCGGTGATGCAATAAGGGCCGACGCAGCAGCCAAGGCGGCGCGCGAAGAGCGGCAGGAACGGTTAGACGCACTTGATCGCCAAAAAGGCAGTTTAATTTATCAGCAAAATATAGAAAAAGCACAAACCGGCGATGAAACGGCCATAAGCCAGATAATTTACGCCCAGCGGTTAATGGGTTATGGATTTGAAGATTTTGCCACCCAAATGGTTACTAAATTTAACAGCTCAACCGCACGCACGGCACTTATTGGGCATTATAAGAGTATCATGAGTGGGTATAAAGCAGAAAGTAAGGCGCATTTGAGCAAAGGAATTGGTTTCCTTGTATTAACCGGGCTTGGAACTGCTGGCCTGATGTATTTATCTAACGAAGCGATAGAGAATGATGGCGTAAACTCAAGCGACTCGGATACCTATACGTATGCAGCAGCCGGTGTGGCTATAGTGGGCACTATTGTTTCCATTGCCCAATTTGGTAAGGTTGGATATAAATATAAACCCGGTTATTTAAACGCAGAAAGCAAACTGCGAAAACTGGAATCAGCTCAAACCCTCTCTTTTGCACCGGTGTATAATTTGCGCAACAATACTGTAGGTGTGGCTTTAAGGCTAAATTTTTAACAAAGCATAAAAATGCCCCCAAGAGTATAGGACTTTTGGGGGCTTTATAGCTCTCAGCTTTTTTAGTTTTAGAAGTTTGGCTTCAACACATATTTCTCGTAGAAACGGAAGATGTGTTCAACAGCTTCTTCCGGCGTATCTACCAGGCGAAACAGGTTCAAATCATCCGGGCTGATATTGTGCTCGGCATTCAGCATTTTGTCTTCAACCCATTCAAATAACCCTTTCCAGTATTCAACACCTACAAATACAATTGGGAAACGGGCAATTTTACCGGTTTGTATCAATGTTATCGCCTCGAACGATTCATCGAGCGTACCAAAGCCGCCGGGCAATACGATAAACCCTTGCGAGTATTTCATGAACATTACCTTGCGCACAAAAAAGTAATCAAACTCCAGTAGTTTATCCCTGTCGATATATTTATTGTGGAACTGCTCGAAAGGCAATTCAATATTTAGCCCTACCGATTTACCTCCTGCTTCATAAGCACCCTTGTTGGCTGCTTCCATAATACCAGGGCCACCGCCTGATATTACGCCATAACCACGTTCGGTTAATAAACGGGCGCAATCTTCGGCCAGTTTATAAAAAGGGTTATCGTGATGGGTACGTGCCGACCCGAAGATGGATACACATGGGCCAATTTTAGCCAGTTTTTCAAATCCATCTACAAACTCGGCCATAATTTTAAATATCTGCCACGAGTCTGATGTTTTTATTTCCTGCCAGTCTTTATTCTCAAAAGCACGTCTTATTTTTTCTTCTCCAGTCATTTTTATTTTATTAGTCCGGACGTCCGAAAACCGAAAGTCCGAAAGATGATCATAATCCCCTAAAACGGTTGCCCGAAATTAGAAGGGGGTCAAAGTTAAACGAAAGTTTTCTAATTTGTTAATTTATGTTGTAGCTAATCTGCTTTGGTGCTTTCTTTTGGAAAATAGCCATAAAGCTAAAAAGGTGATCAAACCATTAACAATTATCAGTTCGTTATCAAATACGTAACCACCTAATATTGTTTTTGATTCGGTACTTAAAAAATAGCACACAGCCGGGGATATTAAACAGATAAACGGGGTCAGTTTATCATTCACCTGTCGTTTACTCACAAACAGGCCAAAAGCATAAAGGCCCAATAATGGCCCATATGTGTATGATGCTACTTTGAAAATAGCGCCTACAACAGCATCGTTATTTACTGCATTAAACAATACAATGGTGAAAAGCATTAAAAAAGAGAAACCTATGTGGACCCCATGCCTGGTGGCGATAGCTTTCTTAGTATTGATATCGTCTTTTTTTCTAAAGTTCAAAAAATCCACGCAGAAGGATGTGGTTAACGCCGTCAAGGCCGAATCGGTAGTAGCAAAGGTCGCCGCTGTTAAGCCCAACATAAACACTATAGCCGGAAAAACGCCCAAATATTTCAGCGCGATAGTTGGATATAGGTAGTCTGTCTTTTCAACTGTGATACCATTTTTTGCAGCATACATATAAAGCAACGCACCAACGCTCAGGAAAAAGATATTAATTACCACAAACACGCCAATAAAACTAAACATGTTTTTTTGCGCCTCTTTAATATTCTTCAGGCTCAGGTTTTTCTGCATCAGGTCCTGGTCAAGGCCGGTCATACCAATAGTAATAAACAAACCGCCCAAAAACTGCTTGGTAAGGTGTAGTTTACTGCTCATAAAATCGTTCAGGAAAAATATTTTAGAGTAGCTGCTATTCTTAATGCTTTCAGCCGCCTGGAAAATGCTCATATCTAAGCTGCGGCAGATAAAATAAATAGATAGGAATACTGAAGTGACCAGGAAGAAAGTTTGCAAGCTATCGGTGATAATAATGGTTTTTAAGCCGCCTTTAAACGTGTACGACCATATAAGTACTAAACAGATAAGTACAGTAGCCCAAAATGGCACACCGTAACTATCAAAAATAAATTTCTGTAACACAATTACCACTAAATACAAGCGGAACGATGAGCCAATGGTACGGCTTAATAAAAATATGGCCGCCGCGGTTTTATAGCTCCAGGTGCCCAAAGCACCTTCAATATAGCTGTAGATAGATGTCAGTTTTAACCGGTAGTATAAAGGCAATAACACCGTAGCGATGATAATAAAGCCCGCCGCGTTGCCCAGTATAAACTGGAAATAAGCAAACTGGTCGCCGCTGGGCGCCCCTACTTTCCCCGGTACAGAAATAAAAGTTACGCCGCTTAACGCAGTCCCTATCATCCCAAAAGCCACCAGGTACCACTTTGAATTGCGGTTGGCCACAAAAAAGGTATCGTTATCTGATGCTTTGCGCGATGTGAGGTAGGAAATCAATATCAGCACTAAAAAATAGCCGATAATAAAAGATAGTAATACGCCTGGAGTCATGGTTTTTATTTAGTCCGAAAGTCCGAAGTCCGAAAATCCGGAAGCCGGATTCGGTGAGCCGAAAAAACGGAGAGGTTATTAAGACGGCAATTTAGAGAATATTGCGATAATTCAATAACTCAAACTTTCTTCTTTCCGGCTTCCGGTCTTTCCGACTTCCGGACTATTCCCTATCTTCGCAACAAATGAACTTTTCATCGAAGTTATTGGAGAATGCAGTGGCCGAGTTTGCCAAACTGCCGGGGGTGGGACAAAAAACCGCTTTACGCTTAGTATTGCACCTGTTAAACCAGGATAAGCCTGACGTGGAACGTTTTAGTGCCGCCATGACCAAACTGCGTAACGAGATACAGCACTGCGAGGTTTGCCATAACATATCCGATAGTAAAGTTTGCGAAATATGCGCGGCACACAAGCGCGACCGCACGTTAGTTTGCGTTGTAGAAGATACCCGCGACGTAATGGCTATTGAGAATACTAACCAATACAATGGCATATACCACGTATTGGGTGGTTTAATATCGCCCATGGATGGCATTGGCCCGGCCGACCTGACTATCGATTCGTTAGTTGAACGTGTGAAAGCCGATGAAATAAAAGAAGTTATTTTTGCCCTTAGCGCCACAATGGAAGGCGATACCACCATATTTTACCTGCATAAACGCTTGAAAGATTCGGCTGTTACCATATCAACTATTGCCCGGGGCATTGCTTTTGGCGGCGAGCTGGAATACGTAGATGAGATCACGCTCGGCCGATCTATCACTACACGTGTCCCTTACGAACATTCTTTATCGCGTTGATCCGTCCGTTAAGAAACTATTAACATTCCGTTATATCTACCTTACTATTAATTATGGCATAACGTTTGGTGTATTTTTAATGGTTACGTGTAGCATTACTGATCGGCTTTACGTATTACCTAATAAATCAACCATATGAAGCTATCTATAATTATTGTTAACTATAATGTATGTGTGCTGCTAAGGCAAGCCCTAAATACACTAACCAGGGCCTGCGCCGGTATACAACATGAGATATTTGTAGTTGACAATGCATCATCCGACAACTCGGTCAGTATGGTGAGGAAAGAGTTTCCCGAGGTTAAACTGATAGCTAACAACAAAAACATAGGGTTCTCAAAAGCCAACAATCAAGCTTTGGCGCAAGCGGAGGGTGAATACGTACTGCTCATAAATCCCGACACTATTACAAAAAAAGATACACTGGAAAAAACTATTGAGTTTATGGAGAAGCATCCGGTTGCCGGTGGTGTGAGTGTACGTATGATAAACCCGATGGGCGATTTCCTGCCTGAATCTAAACGCGGATTGACACCGCAATGGGCCACCTTCTTCAGGCTGACAGGATTATCAAAAATGTTATCAAAATCGCGCCTGTACGACCGTACCCATAAATATTGGATAGACGAGTTTGAAACAGCGGAGGTTGATATTATTAACGCGGCCTTTATGCTGATGCGCAAATCGGTGCTGGACCGCACAGGCTATCTTGACGAACGCTTTTTTATGTATGGCGAGGATATCGACCTCTCCTACCGTATCCGCCAGGCAGGCTTTAAAAACTACTACTTTCCAAAAACATATATCATTCACTTTAAAGAACAAAGTGTACGTAAATATAGCTGGCAGTACATTAAAAATTATTACGGCGCTATGTTTATCTTCGCAGGCAAATACTTATTAAAGATGCCTCGCTTACAACTAAAAGGTATGGGGGCTATTTACCAGCCTTCGTATGAAGTTGAAAGATAAAGTTGTTATTATTACAGGGGCCTCATCAGGCATCGGAAAATCACTGGCTTATGAATTTGCCCGGCGTGGCGCAAACCTGGTATTAGCTGCCCGGCAGTACGTTACGCTATGCGAAATTTGCGACGACCTGCAAAAGCAATTTCCCATTAAAGCCGTAGCTGTGCAATGTGATGTAAGCAAAGAAGAGGATTGCGCATTGTTAATAAAACAAGCTAAAACTACTTTTCAGAATATTGATGTTTTAATAAACAACGCAGGAATATCTATGCGTGCCTTATTTAATGATGTTGATCTTGGCGTATTAAGAACCCTTATTGATATTAACTTTTGGGGCACGGTATACTGCACTAAACATGCGTTGCCTGAAATTTTGAAAACCCAGGGCAGTATTGTAGGCGTATCATCTATTGCGGGCTATAAAGGCTTGCCCGGGCGTACGGGTTATTCTGCCTCGAAGTTTGCCATGAATGGTTTTTTGGACTCGTTAAGAGTAGAAACATTGAAAACGGGCGTACATGTAATGACCGCCTGCCCGGGCTTCACGGCATCTAATATACGCAATACTGCTTTGGCTAAAGATGGCAGCCAACAAGGCGAAAGCAGTTTAGATGAACAAAAAATGATGTCGGCAGACGAGGTAGCCCGCCGCATTGCCAATGGCGTGGAGAACCGTTCGCGCACGCTGGTGATGACCGTAAACGGGAAGCTAACGGTATTTTTAAGTAAATTTTTACCATCGCTGTTAGATAAACTGGTGTACAACCACTTTACCAAAGAGAAAGACCCGCTATTGAAATAATTTCCTGATAACTAAAAATTAACCTTTTATAACTATTTTGCGGGCTATGGATCAATCTGCGCAACCTAAACGCCAGGCGGCACTTGGTTTTATTTTTGCAACACTGTTTATAGATGTGATGGGATTGGCCATTATCATCCCTGTTGTACCGCAACTGATAGAGCACCTGATACATGGCGATGTGAGCAAGGCCGCATCTTATGGGGGCTGGCTAACGGCATCATACGCTATTATGCAATTTTTGTTCTCGCCTATTGTAGGTAACCTTAGCGATAAGTTTGGCCGCAGGCCCGTACTCCTCTGTTCATTGCTGGGCTTCAGTATTGATTATTTCTTTTCGGCCTTTGCCCCTACTATTGGCTGGCTGTTTGTAGGCCGTATAGTAGCAGGCTTAACCGGCGCGAGTTTCACTACAGCGTCGGCTTATATATCTGATGTAAGCACCCCTGAAAAAAAGGCTGCTAACTTTGGGATGATAGGTGTCGCCTTTGGCCTGGGTTTTATTATTGGACCAGCGATAGGCGGCTTTTTAGGTAAGTATGATATCCACTATCCGTTTATAGCAGCCGGCGGCCTGGCCTTTTTAAATGCCATGTACGGGTTCTTTATTTTGCCGGAATCGTTAGATAAAGAACACCGCCGCGAGTTTGATCTAAAACGTGCTAATCCAATTGGAACACTGAAGCAATTAGCGAAGTATCAAAATGTAATAGGTTTAGCCGCTTCGTTGTTCCTTATCTATTTTGCAGCGCAGGCTGTGCAAAGCGTATGGACATTTTACACTATCAAAAAATTTAACTGGGATCCTACTATGCAAGGGGCTTCTTTGGCTTGCGTAGGTTTGTTTACAGCAGTGGTACAGGGAGGTTTAATACGCCTTACCTTGCCAAAATTAGGTTACGAGCGCAGCATATGGATGGGGTTAACGTTATACGGTATCGGGCTTATCCTGTTTGCCTTTGCTACACGCGGCTGGATGATGTTCGCTTTCCTGTTACCGTATTGTTTGGGCGGCATAGCGGGGCCAGCCTTACAGGGTTATATCAGCAATAACGTACCTAAAAATGCCCAGGGCGAACTGCAGGGCGGCCTAACCAGCTTAATGAGTTTAAGCTCTATATTGGGACCACTGGTAATGACGCAGATCTTTTACTTTTTCACCAATAGCAAAGCCCCTGTTCAGTTTCCCGGGGCGCCGTACTTGCTGGGTTCAGCACTGATGATTTTAAGCGCGTTGCTGGCTATCCGCAATTTCAAAAAACAAGTTAAAGCAAAAGCGGTTTAAACACTTGATGCAGGCTCCAACAATTCCTACACTTAATCCTAAAAAAGCGCTGAGCTTTATTTTTGTCACCATCTTTATTGATGTGTTAGGATTGGGCATTATCATCCCGGTTATTCCGAAACTGCTGGAACAATTGGGCCATGTAGATAACTCCGCCGCTTCTGAAATTAACGGCTGGCTTACTTTTACGTACGCACTTATGCAGGTGCTCTTCTCGCCTATTATGGGCAACCTGAGCGATCGTTTTGGGCGGCGGCCTATCTTGCTGATCTCCCTGCTTGGGTTTAGTATCGATTATACTTTTATGGCCTTTGCCCCTACTGTATTCTGGTTGTTTGTGGGGCGTACCATTGCTGGTATAACAGGCGCTACCATGGCTACGGCTACCGCCTACATTGCCGATATAAGCACTGGTGATAAACGTGCAGCTAATTTTGGCGTAGTGGGCGCGGCATCAGGGCTGGGCTTTATTATCGGCATTTCTGCCGGGGCTTTTCTGGGCGATATTAATATTAAGTTCCCATTTATGGCAGCAGCCGCCGCGGCACTATTTAATGCACTATACGGATATTTTGTTTTGCCGGAATCGCTTGATAAGCAGCACCGCCGCAAGTTCGAATGGAAGCGTGCTAATCCCATAGGTTCGTTTTTGCAATTGGGTAAATACAAAGCACTTGCAGGTTTAGCTATAGCTTTTACGCTGGTTTATATTGCACAAAAAGCGGTAGAATATCAATTATCCTTTTACGTGTATGAAAAATTTAATTGGACTATGACCAGTGTCGGTATCCTGGGTATATTTATCGGGACACTGTTAATTGGCATACAGGGCTGGCTTATTCGTTATTTAATACCCAAGTGGGGTTTAAAAAAGAACATTATCGCAGGGTTAATATCCTATGGTATAGGGCTTACACTGATAGCCTTTGCCAGTAAAGGCTGGCTGATATACGTATTTATGGTGCCCTATTGCTTTGGCGGTATCTCCGGACCCGCGCTGCAAGGCCTTATCACCAGCAAATTCCCCCCTAACGAACAAGGGGAACTGCAAGGTGGCTTAACCCTGCTGTCCAGCATCAGCTTAATTATTGGTCCGCTGGTAATGGGATACAGCTTTAAGTTTTTTTCGCATAAGCATTCAAACATTTACTTTCCTGGCGCACCGTATATCCTGGGCGCTTTCCTCATGCTAATTAGTGTAGTGCTGGTAATACGAAGTCTAAAAAAGGAAGTACATTTATAGGTAGTTAATTACTGATCGGACTACAGATTAGGTATATTTACTATCGTACTAAAACGCCTCGCCCAGGCCCAGGATAAAAGTATTATACCCCTTACTAAAAGCGTAGTCGATTGCTACATTGGTATCGGAACCTTTGTTAAATTTGATACGAAACCCGCCGCCTATAGCCGGGTTTATATATTTAAAATTGCGGCCGGCAGCCTCGGTGACCGAAGTAGCATTAGCGAACAACACATAACCAAACAAACCATTTCGGGAAATGTCCCGGCGGTATTCTGTTTCAAAATAAAACATGCCTTGTCCCCGGTAACGGTTTTGTTCCATACCCCGGCCCGAACGGTTATAGGGGTCCCAGCCTACACTGGGCAGGTCAAGATATGGTGTGCCGGCGTTTAGCGTAGTCCAATAATAACCCCACAAAGCCAATTGGTTCTTTTTGCGTTCTTTTTTCAGGGTGATGTATTTACGCACATCCAAATACAGCGATTGCCAGTTGTTTTGGCTACCCAATGCCTTGGTATTATAACGATAAACTACGTTTACATAAGTACCCGGCAAAGGGTTAAATAAATTTTCGCGGGTATCGTACAGCAGGTTAAAGGTAATACCCGATGAGAATGAATTATTATCGTTTGCTGCGCCAAACTGGTAACCGGTAAAGCTTTTTATTTTATTCGTTTCTTCGGCCGATATATCAATATGGTAGTCCAAATTATATCCAATACCTGCATAAAAAACATTATTAATACGTTTTAAAGCCGCCTGATAAAACCTGATGTATTTATAATTGACCAGTATATTGTTTTGCTCGTCGTTATTACCGCCAAGTCCCCAGGTATATTGCGGATAAACCAGGAAACGGGTATCGCCTTGTATGTTCCAGCTATTATCTTTTGCCCATAACGATGTGCGCAGCGGTAGCCCAAAGCGGCCTTTAAAATTTAAATAAGGTGCAAAGTTTGCGGTAGACAGATAGGTACTATCGCGCGGGCCCAGGTAAAAGCCTGCGGTTGTTGATGTGATCAATGCTTTCCCCCCACCCGGCACAGTTGATGAAAGCGGTAAAAAGGAAAAATAAAAGTTCTTCCCCGATTCGCTTTTCATTCGCTGGGATTTTATATGAAACAGTGAACGGGCTATATCTATAAGGTCGGTTTTGCCATTTGTATCAATAACTTTGGCTGTTTCTATCACATCCTGACCAGATGCTGAAAAACCTAAACAGCAGCAGATCAGTACTAATAACACTTTTCCCATGGTCGCTAAAACGCGTTATAATTATGCTTGTTATTAGTGTCCAATATATTATATTATTATGAAATATATTCTTTAGCAATTAATTCATACATCTTTTTACTTTTAATAGCCGTATCAAAATTTTGATCCAGCAGCGTCACCACCTCTTTATCGCTTATACTATCAGCAATATTCCTTAATACATTAAAATAAGCCATCTCCACACTTTCTGTTATCTGTAAATGTATTAGCAGGGCCAGGTCGCGTTCAAGCGGTGTTTGCTCCTCTACTTTGGCGGCTATATAGGCCTCAAGCGACATGGTTTTAATACCTATACAATTGTGTGGCCGGTATTTTGCCTGATATATTTTATAAATCATATCCATGCGCAATACCTGTATTTTTATCTGGTCGGTATTTTCTAATATAGCATTTTTTAAAGCCGGGAACGAAGCCTTATCGGCTAACCGGGGCAGTATATCCAAAAGGTGTTTTTTTATACAATAGATATTATCAAGTTGTTTCAAAAACAACTTGGTTAGCGCAATATCATCCAGCTTCATACCACCATTAAAAATGCGCATTACCGCTTTCTGTTTCATGGTTATAGGTGTATTATTTTACATGTTAAAGCAATAAGCAGCCCACTTTGTTTTTACAAACAAACCGTAAACAGATTTTCCGCACTAATAATTTTTTTAACTTCAACGTAAGTCATTTATTTTTATGTATTTTTATCCAGCCTAATAAATTTTACAGTAAAACTATTGTTTTGAACCAGGACATTTCATTAATAAATGCGTCATCGGCTATACGAGCTATATACGACGAGTATGCAGCTATGCTTTTGGGCTATATTTTTGAAGTGGTAAAGGATAAAAACATAGCCGAGCAATACCTTGTATCTGTTTTTAACGAATTACCCGAGCATTTGAATGATATAACGCAACCAGGCGTAAATATTTATCATCGCCTGCAACTGTTGGCGCGCAAATTACTAACCGACTTTTTTGAAACCATCCCGGCCTGTAACATCGTAAATGATAACTTGCCCGATTTACCTATACGCCCTAATAAATTTTTAGATAGGATGAGTAAAGAAGAACTGTTTATATTTTGCAGTGTATATTACAGCGGAAAGCGTATCGGCACATTAGCCACCGAGCTTAATAAGCCCCAAGATGAGATAAAAAAGATTTTACAACAGGCTTTTGCCGTAATTAGAAAAGCTACATGACCATTGATGTAGAAAAGTATATTAATAGCGGTATCCTTGAGGCATATATAACCGGGGGAGTTACCCCTGCCCAAGAATGCGAGATATTGCATTTGAAAGAAAAGTATCCCGAAATACGCGATGCATTATTTAAACTGGAAGGAGATTTGGAATTGTTAGCCCAATCAATGGCCCTTATACCGTCATCTTGTATCAGGGATGAAGTTGAAGCTAATATTAACAAGATAATTGTCCAAGAACAGGCGGCGAAGGCCTTCCAGGCATATAATAATATTGCACCATCCGAAGGTAATACACAGCAATATATCAATGTAGAATCAAGATCAAGCCATGTATATATACATAAGGGCTGGAAATGGGTATTTGCGGCAGTATTTATATTAGGTAAAATATTTTTAGCTACGGCTATTTATTTTTACCTGGAAAACAGACATGCACAATTGCAAATTAAACAGTTAAAATCCAATACAGAGGTGATTAAATAGTACCGCTTAGCAGGTATAAATTACTTCTTTTTTTTAGATGCTTGCGCTGCTTTTTTATGCAGCTTACCTGTTTTACGCTCGGCCGCTTTAACCTCATCTTTTTCGCTTAAGGGATATTCCGTTTGCAGATCTTTAAGCTCGCTAATGGTTTTATCTGTATTTTGGGAATCGCTTTTTGGTATGTTCATGGTGATATAATTAAGCAGCTTTTTTGCGGCCTATTCGTACTTAACAAGCAATAAGCGGTATAGTTTACACTATCTTAATTTATGCGATATTAATAATACATTCAGTTAAATAAATTACAATACTTTTTGTATGATAAAGAAAACACTTTTATTATTCATAATACCCTTGTTTTTAATTACAGCTTGCAAACACAGCATTAAGGAAAACTTATTGTACGGCGATTGGAAGTATATTAAGATCGATCATCCAAAAGGCGATGATATGACGGACACTATCCCCGGTGATACATTAAAAGCCGCTGCTCCATATATTCGTTTCACCAACAAAAATCAGCTTTATATTAACTGGGGCGGCAAAATACTATCGCACGGGACATATACTACCAATGGTGATAACATTAATTATACCGAGCAAATGCCAGATGGTAAAACCCGTACCTTTCCGTTTTGGGTATCGCACCTGGATACTAAAACTATTATTTTTGAAACCTTAGATAACAATGGTGCGCGTGTTACAGCTATCAAAAATAATTAATTATACACTTCAGGGTTATTGGCCTGGTATTTGTTTTAATACATTGGTAAAACAACTAAAACCACAAATATCAATGAAAAAGTTAATTTATAGTTTATGCATGATACTTACCGTGTTAATTGCGGATAGTAAATATACCCTTGCACAGGAAAAGAAAAAAATGAGCGGCCAGGCTAAGGGCGCTATAATTGGTGGTGCTGGCGGCGCAATTGCCGGCGGCCTAATTGGCCATGGCGTAAAAGGTGCTTTAATAGGTGGCGCTATTGGCGCCGGGGGCGGTTACATTATTGGTAACGAACACCGCAGGCATGTAGCAAAAAAACGCCGCGCAGCGCAACGCGCATATTATCGCAGCCATCATACTATCACACACCCTTCAAAAGGTGTTACGGTGATCAGGACGCATAATTAACAGGCAAAGAAAGTAAACAAAAAGGCGACGTTCGGTTGAACGTCGCCTTTTTGTTTTATCCGGCATTGAAAACATGAACGTGACAACACCCAGTCATAACAATATTTATTAATATATTATTACAGTATATTATTATTAATTATATTTGCTTAAGGTTATATAAATAGCATACTAATCTTAAATGATTATCCCTCTAAATAATTCAAACAAACCCACAATTAACTCTCTTGTCTGTCCAAAATGCAGTACAAAAGTAGACCAGCGCGTACCGCGTGGGCCATTAGTAAAAACCTTATTGTTTTGGCTGCCAATCAGGCGCTATTTGTGTTTCAGGTGCAATAAAAAAAGATATTTGTGGGCTAAATAATCTGTTGGCATAAACCCAAAATTTGTTTTATTTTGCAGTTTCAAACTAAAACAAAAAGCCTTTGGCAAATATCTTTAGTATCAGTTCAGGAAAATACTGCCCAAAATGCGGGCAACCATATCATTTCCAATTACATAGAAGCTGGCTTGTTAGAAACTTCCTGTTTTTTCTTCCTATAAAAAAGCAGTTTTGTGCTAAGTGCAAAGAAAGCTATTATGTTTATGCAGAGAAGCGAAAGCCCAATGACCAGGCCTAAAACGTCTCGTTCAAATTAATAAAAAAACCGCGCGAGCCATAATTACCTATACCATAATCAACACAAATGTTCGACCGGGAATATTTATCATATAATATTCTTATCCCGGCACCCACACCCGGCTCCCAACGCTGAAAAAGTTTAACTTTTGTTAATCCATTTTCGTTACTTCCCGTTTGCGCGTTTATAAATGCTACGCCGCTTATTAATTTATTTTTTGATATAGGGAACCTATATTCGGTTTCTGAATAAAAAAAAGAAGATCCTTTAAACCGTCCAACCGTGTAAGCCCTGCCGCCACGCCCGTCGTTATCACTGCTGGTGCCAGGCAGTTCAAGATAAGGTATTTTTCCGCTCAACAAATAACTGCCCCAATGCCAAAAGGCTAATATATGCTCGGGGTTAAGATCTGATAGCCCCCAGTATTTTCTGAATTCAGTTATGAGTTGCGTTGCGTTTTCCGAACTGCCTATTATTTTTTGATTGGTTTTAAAACGTAAGTTGGCAAAAATACCTTTGTATGGCCGGTTAGGATGGTCGCGGCTATCATACTGCAGGTTTAGTGTAACTGCATTGGCCAAATAGTGCCACAGCGGGAAACCGTTGCGGATACTGTATTGGTAATGATAAGCATTAATATCATCCCGGTGTTCTTCATCAATACCTGTATAAGCATTTAAAATTATGCCTATACCGCCGTAAAATTTACCCTTTATTTTTCTGTATGCGGTTTCCTTAAAACGGAACGAGGTGTATTTGAGCTGGTAAACATCATCCGGGATGTTGAACATGGCATATTCGCTGCGCCGGCCAGTACCTACTCCATAATCCAACGCTTGCGTACGGCCTATCTGCCAGTTACCCTGCAGGCTCCAATTATTTTTTGGCAGGTATATATTGTGCTTGTAATTAATATATAATATGCCTTTGGTTGATGCTGAAACTTCAACTTCGCCGGTAGATATAGTTGTGCTGTCCGGATGTCCCAAAAACTTTAATGCAGATACAGATAGGCCTAATTCAAAACCAGCGCTGGGGTTATAGGAAAAAGAAGGGATAAGTAATTTTCTGAACTTAAAGATAGCAGTGTCCAATTTTGTTGGCCTATGAAAAATACGTGCCCTGATATCTCCGATATCGGTTTCATTTTTTAACGTAGCGCTTCGTACGGTATCAGTTTCGGCATATAATTTTAAAACGGTTATCGTTAATAAAAATACTATTACATTTACTTTCACAACCCCTGGAACATTAAATTAAAAAATAGTTATAGATGCAAATTGCGTGTGGGGGACACTGGGATGTTATTGCATTACCGACACTTGCAATACGTTTTGCTTTGTATGTTCAATAAACAATGTTGAATAATATTAAGCAAACCCTTTCAAACAATAGTGTTAATACCCATCCTTAACGAAGGTAGCCACTTTTATATAAAACAATTAACATTGGTAACAAAAAAATTAAGGTTTACGTATTACAAATAATATTTACTGCGCATTTAATTATATAAATAATAAATTACTAATTTTAGTTATTACCCCTTTTTAAATAGCTATTAATTTATCATAATTGTACTCTGAATTTTCATAATAACTAATTAATAAGCGATAGGTTAAAATATTTTTTCAGTGGATAAAAACAAGAGTGTTAATGCCAATAAAATTACTGCGCTTTTGGATGAAGCGTATACCGGGCGTATTAACGATTTATCCCACAGCACTCAATTGGCTACTCATGCCTTGTCGCTTAGCAGGCAAATTAACAACCACGAGTTAATTGGAAAAAGCCTTAACCATCTCTCGCTTTTTTATATGATACAGGGCGAATACAAGCGCTCTATCAGCATGGCCGAGGAAGCCATCAAATATTTCGAGGAACTTAATGATGACCGGGGTATAGCAGATGCCCGTTACAGCATTGCCGGTAACTATTATAAAACCGACAATTACCACCTGGGATTGATATATCTGATCAATTGTCTTACTACTTACCGTAAATACAAAGATTATCATAACCAGGCACGTACCCAAAAATCGTTGGGAACCATCTATGAATACTTTGGTGATCAGAAAAATGCCATCAAATCATACGAAGGCGCTATTGAATCTGCCCGACAGGCAAAAGATATCAACCTTGAATCAAATGCTTATAACCCGCTATCGGGTATTTATCTTAAACAGGGTAAAATAAAAGAAGCTTTAGAGTTGATAGAACGCTCTATAGCGATGAAGAATAAAACAGGCGACATTCGTGGCCTGGCCTTTGCACTTTACGGGCGCGGCAAGGTATTTCTTAACACAGGGCAATACAAGCTGGCCGAGGAAGACCTTAACCAATGTATCAATATCCATCAGCAGGTAGGCGAAAAGCTGGGCCTGGGCATGGCTTACCATCGTTTGGCCGACCTGTACATGCGGATGCACCGGCTAAAAGAGGCAAAGAGTTTATTAGAAAAAACATTAAATTTTAGCGAGACCTATAATATAGCCATCATTAAATTTAAATGCGATCATTTACTTTACCAGCTACATAAACAACAAGGTAATACAACAATGGCGCTGGATTATCTGGAACGTTACCTTAGCCAGAAAGAAACTGTTATTAATACCCAAACCCTCCAGATCATTGAGAACTACGAACTGATCACCCGGATGGAATCGCTGGAAAAGGAAGCGAAACTGCAAAAAGAGAAGGACGAGATCATCAAGAAAAAGGAACTCGCGGAACAGTCCGCTAAGTTGAAACAGGATTTCCTGTCGACCATGAGCCATGAGATACGGACACCTTTAAACGCGGTGATCACGATCACATCGCTGCTGAAGGACAAATCGGATGAGGAAGAGCAAAAGATGCTCAACTCATTAAAATTCGCATCAAACAACCTGCTGCTTATTATTAACGGGATACTGGATTTTACTAAGCTGGAAGCAGGCAAAATGCAACTGGATATTGAGCCCTGTAACTTTTACACACTGGTAGAGAACTTGCTGGCCGTTTACGAAAACATGGCCACCGAAAAGGGTCTGAAGCTATCTTTAAAAGTAGACAAAGGTATAAGCGAAAGCTATGAGCTGGATGAGACCAAGCTATCGCAAATATTAGGTAACCTGATAGGCAATGCTATAAAATATACCGAAACGGGTAGTGTAGATATTAGTGTAACTAAAGTTAAAACCGATAAAGCATACGATTATTTGCGGTTTATGGTTACCGATACCGGTGTAGGTATCCCTCCCAATTTATTTACTGAAATTTTCGAGAGTTTCTCGCAACCTAAATCTATTACTACCCGCAAACACGGCGGCTCGGGGCTGGGGCTGGCCATTGTAAAAAAACTGGCAGAGCTTTATAAAAGCAAGGTGCATGTAAGTAGTGTTGTAGGCAAAGGCTCGGCGTTCCACTTCGATATTAAAGCCAAACGCATAGCTACTGAAGCTATTACACCACAGGCGCCATTAGATAAACTGGCTAATAAAACCGCCTTGCTGGCCGAAGATAACCTGATAAATGCTATGGTTGCCCGCAAATTGCTAAGCAACTGGGGTGTAACTGCCGAGCATGCTAAAAATGGTGTTGAAGCGGTAGAAAAATCAAAGTTGCGGGCTTACGATTTTATACTGATGGATATTCATATGCCTGAAATGAATGGCTTTGACGCTACAAAGAATATCAGAGAAATAAATAATCCTAATTCCTTCACGCCTATTTTTGCGCTTACAGCCGATATCACTGCCGAGCATCAGGATGAATATGCCGGTTTCTTTAATGGCTTCCTGCGTAAGCCTATCGAAATAGAGAAATTGTATAACGCACTGGTCAATGCAATGCTGGTGGCCGGATAACATCTAATCCTTCTTCACACCAATAAACTTTTCCACACTTATACCATCCGTTGACTTAAGTTCGTTAAAAAAGTGTTTTCCACATTTGTGAATTACTCCTGTGGATTACATCTTTGCGGAAACGCTATTTTAGCACAAATTATATCATACCTACTATATGATGAAACTTAAGTACATCGCTTTTATACTTCCAGTTTTTTCCTTGTCAATGCTTTATGCTCAGCAAAACCCTGCGGGCCAGCTATATAGAACTTACCATACTGCTACCGAGCTAATGGACAAAGGCAAATATGTAGCTGCAGCCGAGCAATTCAGGCTGGTTGAAAAAGCTAAGATCGGAACTGCTACCCAACCCGATTTTGAAACATCGGTATCCCTGTTAAAGGAAAATTCGCAGTACTACGAAGCCTTTTGCGCGCTTGAATTGGGTAATGACGATGCCGAGAGCATGTTTTTACGCTTTATTAAAGAGCATCCTGAAAACCCATTAACCAAACTGGCTTACTTTCAAATAGGTAAATCGTACTTTAAACAGGGTAAATACCAGGATGTACTGCGTTGGTACGATAAAGTACAGGCATCAGATTTGAACGGCCGCGAAAATACCGAATACAAATTCCGTAAAGGCTATGCCTATTTTGCTACAAACGATTATAAGAACGCCCAGCTTTTATTTAGCGAAGTAAAAGACAAACGGTCGCCTTTTACCGAGGATGCAACTTATTATTTTGCCTACATAGCCTACCTGAATAAAGATTATCACCTGGCGCTTGTAAATTTCGAACGGTTAAAGGATTCTAAAAAATACAGGGACAGCTATCCCTATTACATTACCGCTGTTTACTTTTTAGACAAACGATATGATGATGTATTGAATTATGCCATCCCTATCCTGAACAGCACACACCAAAAGAATGAGACGGAGATGTTCCGCATTGTAGCGGCATCGTACTTTGCCAAATCCGATTATCCTAACTCAGTAAAATACTATTCAAAATTTGAAGCACAGGATAACGGCCGTACACAAAACACGCAGGACAGTTACCAAATGGGTTATGGCTATTACAAAATTGGTGAATACCAAAAGGCCACCGTTCAATTGGAAAAAATGGTGGATAAAAGCGATGTTTACGCCCAAAATGGTAATTATACCTTAGGCGATGCCTTCTTAAAACTTAACAATAAACAAAGTGCCCGCAATGCGTTCCTGGTAGCATCTAAACTGCCTTTTGATAAGCAATTACAGGAGGATGCCCTGTACCAATATGCCAAGTTATCTTACGAACTTGATTTTTATACCCAGGCGCTGGAAGCTACACGTTTGTATTTGAAGAATTATCCACGGTCAGCCCGTCAGGATGAAATGAAGATTTTACTGGGCGAAGAATTGTTAAGTTCACATAATTATCGCGAAGCAGTAGAGATACTGGAACCCATCCCTAACAAAACCCAAAGCGCCAAAGTAGCCTACCAAAAAGTAACCTATTACCGCGGGCTCGAGTTTATTAACGAACGTGCTTTCGAAAATGCTATCGGCATATTCCTTCGTTCGTTGAAATATCCGATGGATAGCAAAATTGAAGCGCTGACAATGTATTGGATGGCTGAGGCGATGTATGAAGTGCGGAAATACAATGAATCGGTACAACGGTTTGAAACTTTTCTGGATATGCCCGATGCACCGGAGACCGATGTATATAATTATGCTAACTATGCATTGGCTTATGCTGCATTTAACGGCGAGCAGTATAAAAAAGCGGCTACTTACTTCGAGAAGTTTTTAAACGGCGACGAGAAAGACCCTAATACAATTAACGATGCTTTAACACGTTTGGCCGACAGCTATTTTGTAATGAAAAGCTATGGCAAGGCTATGGATTATTACAATCGCATTATAGCCAAACATAATAAAACCGAAGATTACGCCATGTTTCAGCGTGGTATGATCCAGGGGTTACAGGGATCGCCGGATGCTAAGATAAGTACCCTAAATGAAGTACTGAACAAGTTCCCAAGCTCAGATTTTGCCGACGATGCCGCTTTCGAGATCGCCTATACTTATTATGTAAAGAACGATGGGGATAAAGCTAAATCCGACTTATTATCTATGATAGATAAATATCCGCGCAGCAGCTATATCCCGCGCGCGCTGGTAACTATTGGGTTGATAGATTACAATGCCGATAAAGAGGATTTGGCTATTGAATCGTTTAAACGGGTGATCAAAGATTATCCGCAAACAGATGAGGCCAGGCAGGCTTTGAAACAGATGGAGAAAATATATACCGATAAGGGCGATGCGCAAACTTTCATCAACTACGCCACTACCACCCCTATTGGTAACTATAGTTCGGCCGAACAGGAAGCCATTATGCAAACTGCCGCTAACAATCAATACTTGAAAGGCGATTGGCAGGGAACCGTAGCGGCCGTTAATGCTTATTACGATAAGTTCCCAAAACCGATATACGAAAAGCAAATGCGTTTTATCCGCGCCCAGGCTTTGGTTAATTTGAAAAGGCCGGATGAAGCCGTACAGGATTATAATGTAATATTAAACGACTGGACCAGCGCCTATTCAGAGAAAGCGTTGATCAGTATGTCGAAACTATATCTCGACCAGAAAAAATATAATGAAGCCATTGTATTCCTGAAACGCTTAGAAACAAATTCGGAATACAAAGCGGATTATACGTTTGCCATAAATAACCTGTTATTGTGCTATTCGCAAATAGGACAACCAGACGATGTGCTGAAATATGTTACGCTGGTACGCGGTAATGAGAAATCGGCACAGGAAGATAAATTCAGGACAGGTTTATATGCCGGCAAAGCTTACCTGTTAAAAGGTGATACTACAGCGGCCGTAAATGAGTTTGACTATACCGTTAGCAATACTAAAACCGTTGCCGCTGCCGAAGCCAAATACAACCTGGCCCGTATAGAGTATTTAAAACACCAGTACAAAGCATCACAAAAAACTTGTTTCGATTTGGCTAAGGAACTGTCTAACTATGATTACTGGGTAGCTAAAACCTTTGTATTGCTGGCTGATGATTATATAGCATTGAAAGATAATTTCCAGGCCAAAGCCACCTTACAAAGTGTAATAGAGAATTATAAAGGCGATGACGACGTACTGCCCGAGGCTAAAGCCAAACTGCAAAGAATTGCGCCGGGCAGTGTAAAGGAAGAACCCAAAACAGCCCCTGCCGATAGTACGCAACAGAACGAGGTAAAGAAAACCGGTAATAACTAAAAGAAGGAAAACACGCAATGAAATTTAAATATATATACGCGCTGCTGATTTTAGGAATGGCATTATTTTTTGCCCCTGCTAAAGCGCAACAAAAAAAATCGACAACAAAACCCAAAACTACAGTTAAACCGGTGGCCAAAAAGCCAGCTCCTAAGCCTGTAACTAAAAAACCAGCAGCAGCACCAACAAGGTCGGCCGCGCAAAACCTGGGCGATGCCGCTTCTAAAATAGCGCAGGATACCAGTAAAAAGGCCGGTCAAACCGGCATTAATAACCAAAGCCTGTCCGAGGAGATCATTGTAACCACGGCCTACAAACCGGTGCTGGCCGATGCGGTGAAAATTCGCCGCAATCCGGATCTGGATGATAAAACGCCGTTTAAAGCCCCGCTGGCTTACAAGCCCATAGATAAACGTCTGGAACGCAATACCGATATTAAACAAATGGAGGCTGTAAAAATGCCTGCAGAATTGGATTCGGCTTTGTATAACAACCTGGTTAAAGCCGGTGCAGGTAACCTAAAATCTACCTATGCCGAACTGTATGTGAACAACGGTCGCGATGCTGCTTTGCAAACGGGATTATACGTAAAACACTTTGCGCAGGCAGGTGATACTTATGCCAAACAAAACCAAAGCAAAGATGAGATCGGCGTGTTTGGTAAAAGCGTGGGCGAAGTAAATAGTCTGCATGGCACCATTGGTTACAAACGTCAGGGAAATTATTTTTATGGTTATAATAAATTCGATCCGCCTGTTACGCCAATTAATCCTGCCAAACAAACCTTTAATACCTTAAGCGCAGAAGGAGATCTTACCAAAAACTTTAAGGATATTGAAAAGGATTTTACCTATGCCTTAAAGCTGAACGGTTATTTATTTAACAACGCTTTTCATGCTAAAGAAAGTAATGTAGTATTATCCGGTTTCATTAATCAAACCGTAAAACAATTTTATGCCGGCTTAAATGCTTCTGTTGATCTGAGTACTCAGAAAGACTCTTTGTATTCCATCGGTAACAACCTGGTAAGGGCAAACCCCTACCTGAAATTTCAAGGCGAGAATTATAAGATAGACGCGGGTATCAATATTGTAAGCGAATTTGTTTTTTCATCGCGCTTATTTGTGTTCCCAGCTGCACGTTTAGAAGTACAGATCATCCCTAAATATGTACGCCTGTTTGCCGAAGCAAAAGGTGATGTAAACAAATCATCACTAAAAGACTTTTCTGAAACCAATCCGTTCATAGGTCAGAATATCAATATTAAAAACTCGGTTGATCAGTTAGACCTTGCCGCAGGTTTAAAAGGTACATTAGCGCCTGGATTGGGCTTTAAGGCTACCGTATTCCGCAACGATGTAAAGAATATGCCGCTGTTTATCAGCAACTTCAATTTCACCAACGGATACAACCGCTTTAACGTTATTTACGATGGCGGAAAGGCCACAGTTACTGGTTTTAATGGTGAATTAGACTTTAAAGCATCCGATGACCTAGATATTTTTGGCCGGGTAGAAATAAAGGATTATAAAATGGCTACTGAAGCACAACCGTGGAACCTGCCTAAGTTTAAACTAAGCGCAGGCACCAATATTAACATCAGTGATAAGGTAAAGTTAATGGGCACATTGCTGTTCAGGGGCGATACCAAAGACCTGGTTGCCGACCCTGCATCGGGCGTGGGTGCTACCAGGGTAGTTTCATTAAAATCATTTGCTGATATTAATGCAGGTGCCGAATACAAAGTGAATAAACGTTTGGGGATATTTTTACAGGCCAACAATTTATTAAATGCAACCTACTCATCGTGGCTGTATTATCCCGACTATGGGTTCAACATTATTGGTGGTGTAAGTTATGGTTTTTAAAGCCTTTGATGTTTTATAATTTACTGTTACTTTTAGCCACATGGATATAGCCTATTATATAAGCGATCTGCTGGGGCAGCAAGGCGAATTAACAGTACCTAATTTGGGTTACTTTGTACAAATTCGGACAGCTGCTTACTATGATAACCATGAGAAAAAGTTTTACCCGCCGCATTATTCGGTACAATTTGATCCCCAGATAATTGATGAGGACGACTCGCTGGCTAATTATATTGCCAGTATAAAAAACATATCGCAGGCATCGGCCAAATACTTTATTGAAAAGTATATTTCCAACCTGAAAAGCCAGGCTATGGTGGAAAATGTGGCTTTTGCACAATTGGGCTCATTCAGTTCGGATGGGTTAAAATTGGCCTTTCATTCTAACCCAAAACTGGATGACCCGGCTTTTTTTGGCTACAAACCCCTTGACGCTTACCGTGTGGGCGAAGCTGCCGCTCAAAAGCCGGTAACACGTACAGATGAATTAACGGAAAAAATTGAAGAAGGGCCAATAGCTCCCGTAATTGAAACCCATGCCCCTATAATAACCCAACCAGATACCGACTTACCGGTTGAAACAGAAGTGCCTGCCGAAGAATATTACGAAGACGAGCGCCGTGGAATGAGTGTTTGGCTAATTATCCTTATTGCCTTTACTGTAATTGTTATTGCCTTGGGTGCACTATATAAATTCAGGCCCGATACATTCAATAAGTATGTTAGCCTCCTTAACAAGTCGAATACAACCCAGGCACCCAAACCGGTGGTCACGAAAAAAGCAGATAACGATACTTTACAACTTAAAGAACCCGTTATTATTGACGATAGTACAGCCCAGGCAGATACATCAACAGCATCAGCTAAACAGCCTGGTGTTAAAAAAACGGAAACTGTTACTGAGGTAAAAAAACCGGCAGTTGTAACACAAACCCCGGTGGCTAATACGCCGCAGGCAACAGCACCGCCTGTTAATACCACCGTTGGCGACGTAGTACCAAAAGGATCATGGGTGATATATTCGCTAACGTTCCCTACCAGGTCACAGGCTGATAAACGCATTGTTGAATTAAAAAGCAAAGGCTTTACCGAAGCCCGGTTATTAACCGATAAGGTTTTTAGAGGTGGTAACTATAAGGTTATACTTGGCGCGTTTAAAACCCGTGCCGAAGCAATGGACAAACGAACCGAATTATTAGGTACCAATAAATTAAGGGCTTCCGAGCTATCTGTTGAACCATATAAATAAACTAATATAAATGACATTTTTAATGCTAATAGCCGATACGGCAAAACAAGTTATTGATACCGCCAACCATGCTATAAACGCGCCGACTATTCCACAGGAAGAACTACGCTTTGGCGACCTGTTACTAAAGGGCGGTTGGGTAATGATACCGCTGGGTATACTACTGGCATTGGCGCTGGTTATGTTTTTTGAGCGTTATTTTACCATACGGAAGGCGGCACGCGATGAATCCAGCCTGATGGGGCAGGTAAAGGCCAGCATTATTGCCGGCAAGCTTGATTCGGCTATTGCACTTTGCCGTAACAGCAATACACCATTGGGCCGTATGCTGCAAAAAGGCTTGCTGCGCATTGGCCGCCCTATAAAGGACATTGAAGGCGCTATCGAGAACATTGGCAAGCTGGAAGTATCCAAGCTGGAAAAGAATATTGGCATTATTGGCATTGTAGCCGGTATTGCGCCCATGTTTGGTTTTATAGGGACCATTGCCGGTGTAATTAAGATCTTTTATGATATCTCTAAAACAGACAATATCAGCATGGGAACTATCTCGGGTGGTTTATATCAAAAAATGATCACATCGGCCGCGGGGTTAATTGTGGGTATTATAGCCTATGTATGCTACCAGATACTGAACATGATGGTAGATAAAGTGATCCTGAAACTGGAAACCGACGCTATTGAATTTATCGACCTTTTAGAAGAACCGAGCAAATGAATTTAAGGAAAAGAAGCAGGCGGGCCTCGGCCGAGATGCATACTTCGGCCATGAACGACATCATGTTCTTCCTGATGTTGTTCTTCCTTATTGCATCTACGGTAACCAACCCCAACGTGGTAAAGCTGGTGTTGCCTAAATCATCAAGCGGGCAATCTATCTCTAAAAAAACCATTAATGTATCTATCAGTAAAGACCTGCAATACACCGTTGATAAAAAACCGGTAAAAGTTGAAGACCTTTCTAATACGTTATCGGGCTACAAATCGTTAGCTAAGGAATTGACTATTGTATTATCGGTTGATAAAACCGTAGCCATACAGGATGTAGTACAGGTAATGGATATTGCACAAAAACTAAATATTAAAATGGTACTGGCAACTGTGCCGAAATAAAGTATTAAGTTCCAAGTAAGGACTTTTGACTAACGACTTTTGACTAACGACTTAAATGGAATATCAACAGCAAGAAAATAACTATCCAAAAGCGTTTTTAGCTACCGGCATTATTATGGCGGTGCTTATGGCTTTGTGTTATTTTATTGTTTTTAAAGCCCCACCTAAAGAAGCTGACGGTATTGGCGGCATATTAGTAAATTATGGTACTACTGATGAAGGTTCAGGTAGTGATATCACCAGTGTGGAGGAACCATCTGTAGCTGAGAAGGCCAACCATGTAGCACCAACCAAGGTTACCCCCGAGCCACCAACGGATAAGCCTACCCCTACCGAAAAAAGCGACCAGAACGTAGTGACTCAAAATACTGAAGACGCGCCCGTGGTTGCGGCCAATTCTAAGAAACCGAGCACCACAGTAGCTACACAAGTCGCTAAACCTGTGGCTAAACCTACAGTTAATCAAAACGCGCTGTACAAAGGCCCAAGCAAAACCGGCACCGGTGGCGGCGATGGCACAACCGATAAACCTGGCAATCAGGGCAGCCCGAATGGTTCAAACTTGGTTGATAATTATGGCCCTGGCGGTTCGGGAAATGGCGGCTTAAGCATGCCTAACTGGCATTTTGTAAACCCACCGGACGTGAAAAATATCCACCGTGTGCCCGGCAAGGTAGTTATAGACTTCACTATCGATCAAAATGGCAACGTATTGGAGGCCCATTCTAACAAAGCCCAAACCCGCGCCGACCTTGACCTTGTGCAAGGCTGTATAGATGCTATTAAGAATACCCGGTTTACCGCATCCAAACCAGCTTCGGGCAATACTAAAGGCAAGTATGCTTTTATATTTAAGGTAGATTAAAATTGCACTGCTTCTAAATCGGTGTTTGATGCGATAAAGTCAAAGTCCCTATCATCATGCAATAAGGCTATCTTATTTTTTATCGCATAAGCCGCAATCAGGCAATCATTCGGCTTTCTAATGGTAATTCCATTATGACGCAACTTCCTGTAGATGGTTGCAGCTTCAATACTCAGTTGATATGGTTCGTCCCTTAGCTGCAATACTTCATCAAAAAAGTTGACTGTTATCTTAAAGTCTTTATCTGTTTTAATCCCTTGCAATACTTCCTGCACAATAACGGGGCAAGTCGCAATAAGTGTGTTAGACAAAATATCTTTTAAATATAAGCTTGCTTTAGTTGGGTTGCCTTTAAAAAAATTAACCCACACAGACGTATCAACTAATAAAATATTCATTATTCGAAAGCCTTGTCATCAATTTCAATTTTACCCCACAAATCACGCAACTTACTTTGATTCTCTAATTGAACTAATAATTGCAAAGCTTTTTCAACCACTGCTTTTTTCGTTTTGATCTTAGTTAACTTTTGAGCTTTAAACATCAAATCTTCATCAATATCTATATTAGTACGCATACACCTAAATTTTAATATTTATACACAAATATACTTAAAAAATATTCATGATATAATTTAAATACTTTTAACTTTGCGCTACCATCGCCCATAATTACATGGACTACCAACAAACTCTCGATTACCTCTACAGCCAATTGCCCATGTTTTCGCGGACCGGCGCGGCGGCTATGACCAAAGACCTAACCAATACGTGGGCGCTGTGTAAGTTGCTGGATAACCCGCAGGATAAATTTAAATCGGTACACGTTGGCGGAACAAATGGCAAGGGTTCCACATCGCATATGCTGGCTGCTATATTGCAAATTGCGGGTTATAAAACCGGGCTGTACACCTCGCCCCACTTGCGCGATTTCAGGGAACGCGTGCGCATTAATGGCCAGATGATAGCGGAACAAGTTGTGACAGACTTTGTGGCCCGGCACAAAACCGACTTTGAAAACCTTAAACTTTCCTTTTTTGAAATGACCGTAGGCCTGGCTTTTGACACATTTGCTAAACAGCAGGTGGATATAGCCATTGTTGAAGTGGGCTTAGGCGGCAGACTGGATAGCACCAATGTGATCAACCCTTTACTATCCATTATCACCAATATCGGCTGGGACCATATGAACCTGCTGGGCAATACCCTACCCTTAATAGCTGGTGAGAAAGCGGGTATTATAAAACCTGGTGTTCCGGCAATAATTGGCGAACATCAACCGGAAGTGGCTGATGTTTTTATCCAAAAGGCCTATCACGAAAAAACAAAACTTAGCTTTGCTTCAGAGGAATGGATTTTAAGTTCTGAGTCTGAAATCGAAAGTCCAAAGTTGAGCGAAAATAGCTTTCGCGATGTCGATGTTAAAAAAGAAGGCTTTACCCTTAAGACTTTAAACTTAAGACTTGACCTAACCGGTACCTACCAATTAAAAAATCTTAAAACTATACTGTCTGCTGTTGAAGAACTGCGTTTGCAGGGTTTTAACATTAGCGATGAACACATTAAAACAGCTTTAAAACAAGTACGTGCACTCACCGGGTTAAATGGGCGTTGGCAGATTATCGGTCACGACCCGCTAACCATATGCGATACCGGCCACAACCCTGACGGCATACACGAGGTGCTGAAAAATATTAATGCTATAACTTATAATAAGCTGCATTTTATATTGGGCATGGTGAATGATAAGGATATTACAAAGGTGCTGAAAATGCTTCCCCCTGATGCTGTTTACTATTTTTGTCGCCCCGATATACCACGCGGCCTCCCGGTAGAAGAATTAAGCAGCCAGGCAGCAGATTTTGGGCTAAGCGGCGACATGTACCCTTCTGTTATGTCGGCGTTGATAGCGGCGCGTTATGCGGCTGATAAGGAAGACCTTATTTTTGTAGGAGGCAGTACTTTTGTGGTGGCCGAGATCGTTTAACCTGTATCTATGCTTAAAAAACATACACTTCTTTTGCTTATCCTTTGTACAACTATCCTTGTACACGCACAAGAACATAAAACTGCCTATGAGGACTATGTGGACTTTAACTTATTAAGGTTTCAGGGTGATACCCCAAATGCTTTAGATGCCGGCGTAGCCTTGCTGGACAGTGTGGACAAATTATCACCCAAAATACGCATCAGTTTTTATAATAGCATGGGCAAGCTATATGAAGATAACCGCCAACCCGAACGCGCTGCACCCTATTATGAAAAAGTGGTTGCCGCCGTGCCTAATTATTACGTGGCCCACCGTGCTTTAGGTTATATCTATCTTACACCGGCAAATGAATTATCTGCCAAATTAAACGGTAAAAAAAGCAACGACCCTGCTTTTAAGACACTGAAAGCCCAATATATTGCCGCCGCCAATAAAGCGCTGAAGCATTTGGAAAAAGCACAGGCCTGCGACCCAAGCGACGATACACTTGAGGCCATTAAGACGCTGTACAAAAATATGGGAGATACGGTAGCATTAAACTCGCTTGATGAGCGGTTGAAAAGTATGGGTAAAGATTGCCTGGATATTTTAAGCGATAACTGAAAGGTCTCAAAAAGCGGTATTGCTTTAATAATAAAAACGTTATCTAAAACTGTTATTTAATCTCTGGTATGCGCGATTATAGTTCAATAAGCCCCTCGGCTAAAGGTTTGTTATTAATGAAAGGCCTCACCGATATCCCTTTCATGGCAGATGCAGTTAAGCTGGTTTGGGGCCACGGCGCAGATGCAGCTTTAGACAAAAAAGGCCAAGACACTACGTTCTTAAAACGCCTGATCCATTTCGAGGCGCGTTATAAAGCAGTAAACAATTTGTTGGAGTCCCTTGGAGGGGATAATATATTAGAAATATCCTCAGGCTTTTCCTTCCGTGGGTTAGATCGTGCTTTGCATTATCCCCAGGTTACCTTTATAGATACAGACCTGCCCGGTGTAATTGAAGATAAGAACGATATTATTAATGACCTGATCGCAAACCGCTCACTTGATTTACAAGGTGAATTGTTAGTGATGCCTATGAACGCGCTCGACGAGGCGAGCGTTACTGAAACCATCAGTCACTTCCCTCCCGGACCGCTAACTATTTTAAATGAAGGTTTGCTGGTTTATTTTAATACAGAAGAAAAAAAACAGCTATGCCATATAATACGGCAGGTTTTAACAGAACGTGGCGGATATTGGATAACAGCGGACATCTATATCAGGATAGATGGGGTGCGGACGGCTTCCGATCAGTTCAGTCAATTCCTTAGATCGCATAATGTTGAAGAAAACAAGTTTGAGTCTTTTGAACAAGCTGAAGCTTTTTTTGCAGAACAAGGCTTAAAAATTCACAAAAAAGCAGATGGCATACAGGGACAGTTATCGTCTCTGAAATACCTATCGCCGGATATTATTGATGAATTGTCGCAACAAGCAGCCAATATGGGCCGGATACGTGAAACGTGGGCATTGGTCCCGGCTTAAATACAACGTGTTTTGATAACCTTATTGCAGCTGAAACCAATAGCTAACGGACAATTAAGTGTTACCTGATAAACCTGATCACTGGCCAATATTTCACCTCTTTATGCATTAATACCCGTACGGTATTAATGATAGCCATTACCATGTTATAAAATGGAAATATTATAATAGATAGCAATAGAAGTTCGGGTAATCCTAAACCTATGTCGGGTGACAGTGAGCTAAATAGCCTGCTGCTAAAAAATATGATAAAAACTACCCAGATCAGGAAAGCAATAGTCCAGGTCAGCTGAAAATTCAATATTCTCTTTCCTGCGTTATTGATATCAGGTTGCGTATCTTTTTTAGCCAACCATAGTATTAATGGAATTATCAAACCTAAAAATGGAAAATAAACAAAGCAGGAGGCTAATGCCGAAAGGCACATTAAAGCAATATAGCCATTGCTACTTATTGATGGCTCTACACTTATCAATTCGTCTATTCCAACTTCCAAAGCCTTTGCCAGCCGGTTAAGTGTATCGCCCCGGGCCTCGGTTTCGCCATTCTCTATACGTTGTACCGTGCGCAAACTTAATTGTGCCAGGTCGGACAGATACTCCTGCGAATAGCCTTTGCCATTGCGCAGCAATTTTATTTTAGTGCCGAGTATATTTTTTTCCATAACACAAAGTAAAGTAGCACCTAAGTTATTTTCCTAAAACTTGTTTGCGTCATTTTTATGACATTTGGGAAATTAACTACAATATATACGAATAACCATGAACGGCCAAAACAGAAAAGACATATATCCGGGATTAGAGGTTGACATCATCCTAAAAAAAGACCAGCGTACCGGCACCCTTACACGTGGTTTTGTAAAACGCCTGCTTACCAGCGCAGCCTACCATTCCCGCGGCATAAAAGTCCAATTAGAAGACGGGCAGGTTGGCCGTGTAGCACATATTGTAGATGAAGATGATTTTTAATATACTATTGTAACAATAGTTCATAGTTTCGGGTTAACTAAAACACTTATCTTTATAACCATAATCTGTGAACTATTTACCATGACTATCTGCTCATGACCAAAGCCCCTACCCGCCACGCATTATTTACTATGGATGCCCACTACCGCTTTTATATATCGCTGGTAGTCGCCGTCATTACATTCTTTTTTATCCGTACATCACTGTCTACTATAGGCGTAGTGCTTTTAACATGGTCGTCGTTCGCGTTAAGCGTCATTATTATGGATTGGATATTGATATTTACTTGCCACCCTAAAGAAGTACGCAATGTTGCCCGGATAGAAGATTCCAGCCGTACACTTATTTTTATATTTGTAATAGGCGCGGCATTAGTAAGTTTAGTATCCATTTTGTTTTTGCTTAAATCCGATAAACAGCTTTCACAAGCACAAATTACCGGGCATGTGATATTAAGTATGATATCGGTTGTGGTATCATGGTGGCTGGTACATACCATTTTTAGTATGCGCTATGCGCACATGTTTTATAGCACCAACCCCGATGGCGCTGGTAAAAAGCCTTTAGGCGGCTTAGATTTCCCCGGCGGTGAAGAGCCTGATTATCTTGATTTCGTGTATTTTTCTTTCGTTTTAGGCACCACTTTCCAGGTATCAGATGTAGAGATATCATCCCGCCGCATACGTCGCCTGGCATTGATCCACGGCCTTATAGCCTTTGCGTTTAATACTGCCATATTAGCGTTAAGCATCAACGTAGTATCCGGGCTGGTATCCCATTAATCATTACCTTTATAATAGGTATTACGCTGTTTATGAATAAATTATTATCCCCGATCTTACCAAAGCCTTGCAAACTGTCATCATCGGGCAAAAGCTAAAAATCACAGGGGAGTGTTACTTCTTTACAAATTCATCGTACGCGGCTTTTGCAATCCGGGCAATAACCAATTCGCGTGTGGTAATAGGATCATAAGAATCGGTAATAAAAACAGCCACGGCAAGGTGATGGCCATTGGGTAGGATAATTATCCCAACATCATTAGTAGCTGCACTCAGGCCCTTATCATTGGTACCCGATGTACCGGTTTTGTGGGCCACAGGCGTGCTGGCAGGCAGCAGGCCTTTTAAACGTTTTGGCCCGGTTGATGTGGCCAGCAAAATGCGCATCAAAAATTCATTGCTTTTTTTAGATAAAGGCCCACCATGATAAATCAATCCCAGTAATTGTATTTGTGTATACGGCTGGCACCAGTTAGTATACTGCACCGGCCAGGCCGCTGCCATCTGCGCTTCGGTTGCTTTAATGGCAATTGGGTTAATACCCAGGCCATGTATAAAGTTCTCTATGGGTTGCGCACCGCCCAATTGCTTCATTAAAATATCGCAGGCGTTGTTATCACTTAGCGAAACCATATAGGTCAGCAACATTTCCAACGGTACATCAACATTCCCATCAGGATATTTATCGCGTAGCGGACTATAAGTTGGCGGTAGATCGGCTTTAGTAATGTGTATCTGCTGGCCAAGTTTAAAATGGCCCAGATCAATCTCGTGCATCATAGCCATGGCTATAGCAAGTTTGGCTACGCTATGCAGTACATAGCGGTCGTGGTTATGATAAGTTAAGGTATCGCTATTTTCCAGCAGGCTTATCGCCACCCCTACTTTCCCGCTTGATGCTTTGGCAATTCGGTCAATTTCTGACCGTAATGGCATATGTTGCGCATGAGCAGTAAAGGTTGATAAACTTAGCAAAATAAGAGCCGTAGATAATAATTTGTGCATAACCAAAACTAACAACTTTAGGCGACGATTTAACTTAGGGGGTAATTTTAAACCTTATAAATTCTATCTTAGCCTAACACATCTGTCATTCCATGCAAGCACAACAAACCACCACCCATCGTATCTGGTCAATTATTGGCGGCTCGTTAGGGAATTTGGTTGAGTGGTACGATTGGTATGTATATTCGGCCTTCACCCTATACTTTGCAGGCAGCTTTTTCCCTTCGGATAACCAGGTGGTGCAGTTATTAAACAGTGCGGGTATTTTTGCCATCGGTTTCCTGATGCGCCCGGTTGGTGGCTGGCTGATGGGCACTTATGCCGATAAAAAGGGCCGCAAAGCCGCCCTCACGCTATCGGTATTGCTGATGAGTGTCGGCTCGTTAATGATTGCGGTAGTGCCGGGCTATAAAACCATTGGCATTGCCGCGCCCATTGTGTTAGTATTGGCCCGCATTATCCAGGGCCTGAGTGTCGGCGGCGAGTATGGTACCAGCGCCACTTACCTCAGTGAAATGGCCACAAAAAAGCACCGGGGCTTTTACTCCAGTTTTCAGTACGTTACATTGATCATGGGTCAATTATTGGCGCTTGGCGTATTGGTGCTATTGCAGCGCGTTTTCCTTACCGAGAAAGAATTGCATCAGTGGGGCTGGCGTATCCCCTTCGCCATAGGCGCGTTTTTAGCGGTTACCGTAATGTATTTACGCCGCAGTTTGCAGGAATCGGCCAAATTAGATGAAGTAACCCACGCCGACCGCGGAACACTTAAAGCGTTGGCCAAACACCCTAAAGCGGTACTTACTGTTGTTGGTTTAACCTTGGGAGGTACAGTGGCTTTCTATACATTCACTACCTACATGCAAAAGTTTTTGGTGGTTACATCAGGCTTTAGTAAGAATACAGCTACACTAATATCAACCCTTACGCTGGTGGTGTTTATGCTGATACAACCTTTATTTGGGTTACTATCTGATAAGATTGGGCGCAAACCCTTACTTATTGCTTTTGGTGTTTTGGGAACCCTGTTAACTATACCAATTATGCTGGCGTTAAGCGGTACACACCAATCCAACCTGGCTTTTTGGCTGTTGATGGCGGCGCTTTTGATCGTCAGCGGTTATACCTCTATTAATGCCGTGGTTAAAGCCGAATTGTTTCCGGTACATGTGCGCGCATTGGGCGTGGGGTTTCCCTATGCTATAGCGGTTTCTGTTTTCGGCGGCACTGCTGAATATTTTGCCCTCCTTTTTAAAAATGCCGGTCATCAGGAATGGTTTTATTATTACGTCACCGCCTGTATCGCTATTTCGCTGGTGGTTTATATAGCTATGGGTGATACCAGGAAGTATTCTAAAATGGAAGATTAATCCACCAGCAATTATGATTTTTTGTTATACGATGCGTGCGGTATAGGGATTATGTCCGAAAATCCATAAATTTAGCTAAAATATATCTGCTATTATGCACAGAAGAAGTTTCCTGAAAAATAGTTCATTAGCCGGTTTGGCTATCACCGCCGTGGCAAGCGGCTCATGCAATTTAATTTCATCTGATAAAAAAGAAAGCGGGGACGATGTCGTTTTCGACGACAAATTTGAACTGAATGAAGTCACTATAGATACGTTACAGGAAAAAATGAATGCGGGTACTTACACCTCGCGTTCTATTACCGAACTATATCTGAAACGTATCGAGGCGATAGATAAAAAAGGGCCAAAACTAAATTCGATCATAGAACTGAACCCCGATGCACTGGCTATGGCCGATGCGATGGATAAAGAACGCAAAAACGGTAAAGTGCGCGGCGCTATGCATGGTATCCCGGTATTGGTGAAAGACAACATTGATGTAGCCGGCAAAATGATGACCACCGCTGGGGCATTAGCGCTGAACGGGCATATTGCTGCTAAAGATGCCTTTATTATTACCCAATTGAGAGAAGCCGGTGCTGTAATTATAGGCAAAACCAATTTAAGCGAATGGGCTAATTTCCGTAGTAACCGGTCAACCAGTGCATGGAGCAGCCGTGGCGGACAAACCCGGATGCCCTATATTTTAAACAGGAACCCAAGCGGTTCAAGTTCGGGATCAGGATCGGCAACGGCAGCCAATTTATGCACCGTAGCCATAGGCACGGAGACGGATGGCTCGGTAGTATCACCGTCATCAGTAAATGGCCTGGTGGGCATTAAACCAACCGTGGGCCTGTTAAGTCGCACGGGCATTATTCCTATCTCTAAAACTCAGGACACTGCCGGGCCAATGGCGCGCACCGTAAAAGACGCGGTGATACTGCTGACCACCCTTGCGGGGATAGACACTACAGACGCGGCGACCTTAACCAGCAAAGGACAAGCTCAGCCTGATTACACCAAGTTTTTAGATAGCGCCGGGTTGGCCGGTAAACGCATAGGCATTGAAAAATCATTTTTGAAAGGTAATGAGGCGGTAGTAAGCTTGTTCCGCGAAGCGATACAGGTGTTAAAAAGCAAAGGTGCTAAGGTAAAAGAGATCGATCTGCTTAGTCAATTAAAAGAAATTGGCGATGGTGAATACCAGGTGTTATTATATGAATTTAAAGATGGGGTGAACAATTACTTAGCCGGTGCAAATGCGAAGGTAAAATCTCTGGCCGATGTAATTGCTTTTAATAAAGCAAACGCCCATGATGCCATGCCTTTCTTTAAACAGGAAACGCTGGAACTGGCACAAACCAAAGGCGATTTGAATACCAAAGAATACCTTGATGCCCTGAAAAAATCTACAGAAACATCGCGAAACGCTATTGATACCATCTTAAAGAAACATAAACTATCAGCTATAGTTGGCCCTACCAACGGCCTGGCCTGCTGCATAGACCTGATCAACGGCGATTATGATACCGGTTTTTCGTTCTCGTCGCCTGCCGCTATGGCCGGATATCCGCATATTACGGTGCCTATGGGCGAAGTGCTGGGCTTGCCAATGGGATTGTCCTTTATTGGTACAGCTTATAGCGAACACGAGCTGATTAAACTGGCTTATGGCTATGAACAAGCATCCAAACGCCGCGGCATGCCTACTTTCAGACAGAGTTTGATATAAATCGCAATGCCGCGGTGGTTTTATTACTTTACCTTAACAGCTCCTGCTGCACTACCTGCCCCCACTTTTACATTCTTTAAATCGGTATCCGATACGGTTATCCCTTTACTTTTTTCGCCAGTAGCGTTGATCAACGTATTCACATTGGCATCAAAGCTGATATTTTTCAGGCTGATATCCCAGGCGTTATTCGCGGTGATCAGTGTTTTTTGTGGCGATAGGATCTTCACATTATCCATAGTAATAGTTGATGCCTCGGTTATATCTACCGGTTTAGTCGCTGAAAGTACTACATCGCTGAAATGAATTTTGCTTACCGGCCTCTCAGGCAGCCCCGTAATAGATATAGCCGATTTTGCCCCACTGCCATAAACGTGGCTGATATAAAAATCGCTGAAAATTGGGGTTTTGCTGTTTACCTCAAACTTTTGCCCGGGTTGGGCAGGTTTTTCATCCTCGTAATAAGTACTGAACAAAACAGCTTCGTTTAGTATATCATGCATATAAACATTGTCTATATAAATATCACGTACCGGTCCCCCGCGGCCACGGCTGCTTTTTACCCGGATACCCACATCGGTATTTACAAAATTACAGTTGGTTACGTATACATTTTGCATACCGCCATCGGTATTGCTGCCTATCACAAATCCACCATGGGCATGATAAACAATACAATCGGCAATAACAATGTTTTTTAACGCAGCATCATTCAGCGCATCACCTTTGCCACCGCTCGATTTCATGCAGATGCCATCATCGCCCGCATGCACAGTACAACGGTACACTACCGAGTTTTTGCAGGATGACAGATCTATCGCGTCACCGTTTTGTGCCCAGTATTCATTAAATATGGTCACATTACGGATGATCATATTGGTACAGTTCTTTGGATTCAAGGCAAACTGTGGCGAGTTTTTAAATGTCGGCCCGTCAATCAGCACATTCTTACTGTTTTGTACCGATACCATAGTAGGGCGCAGAAAGTCGCGCGCGGGCAGGTAATCCTGCGCGGTTGGATTGGCTTTTCCTTTCAGGGTTTTCAGGTATTCCTCGCCTTCCATAGCTTCTTTTGTAGGCCAAAGCATACTGCCATCCTTACTTACAACACCGCCGGCCTTTAACATATCCGACCAAAGTGTTGGCGATGCTTTGCTTTTTTTCAAAGGGCGCCATGTTTCACCGCCGCCATCATAAACGCCTTCGCCGGTAATAGCTACATTTTCCAATTTGGTTCCCGATAGTAGTGTTTGTGCTTTGCCATTAACAATTGGGTATAGTGTATGGTCGGTACTGAAGGTAATCAGCGCACCACGGTCGGCATGCAGGTTTACATTACTTTTCAGTTCAATTGGCCCTGTAAGCCATAATCCCGGCGGAATCAATACCGTACCGCCGCCGCCTGTACTACAGGCCGTTATCGCCTTTTCAAACGCGGCGGTATTTAACGTTTGGCCATCAGCTACCGCACCGTAATCTTTTATATTATAAATTTTGCTGTTAAAATGTGGCTCGGTAACCGCGGGCATTTTAAATGGCGCGTGGGTTATATAGTATTCCATATCGTGCCCGGTGGATTGCTGGGCGTTGGCATAGTGTACAAACAGCAGGGAAACTAACGCCGCTGTAGCAGGCCATTTTAGCAGGTTCTTCTTCATCATTTGGTTTATATATCCCAAATAACGCTAAAAATAAAACCCGTTAGTGTATACTAACAGGTAAAAAACTACGCAAACGATTGCGGGGATACCCCATGAAAAAATTATGCGAAAGTTTTTAATAGCGGTGATCTGAACGAAATATTACTTAATTTTCGAACTAAATACTATTACCATGGAATTTGGCCGCATCGCTCCCGAACAACTACCGTTTACCGATTTTTCTTTACCCCCCGACCCAGCTATAACCACAGCTACATTGGCTGCTGCCAAAGGTAGTGGCACTGTGCAAGTACATGTAGGCTGCGCCAAATGGGGCCGCAAGGAATGGGTAGGCAAAATATATCCGCCTAAAACCAAAGACGCTAATTTTTTGGATGAATATGTTAAACACTTTGATTGCATTGAACTTAATGCCACCTTTTATCAGGTTTATGGTCCCGAAACTATTGCCAAATGGAAAGAAAAAGCGACGGTAAACCCCAACTTTAAATTTTGTCCAAAGTTTTCGCAGAGCATCAGCCACATCCGAAGGTTAAAGAATGCTGATGATATTACCACGCAGTTTTATGAAGGAATTATGGCGTTTGGCGAAAAATTAGGGCCTATATTTTTGCAATTGGGCGATAACTACACGCCCAAAAGTTTCCCTGAATTAAAAGCCTATTTGGAACATTTACCTAAAGATGTACCAGTGTTTGTTGAGGTACGACATAAAGAGTGGTATGCCGTGACCGAAACACGTGAATTGTTATTCAATACACTGAAAGAATTGGGCATAGGCGCTGTTATAACTGACGCTTCGGGCCGGCGCGATTGTGTGCATATGGAATTGCCCATTCCGCATGCGTTTATCCGTTTTGTTGGCAACAGCCTTGATCCTACCGATTACAAGCGTGTTGATGAATGGGTAACCCGCATTAAAAGCTGGGCCGACCAGGGCTTGCAATCCGTGTGGTTTTTTATGCACCAGCATGATGAGCGCTACTCGCCAGAGCTGGCTGATTATGTAAGTGATGAACTGAATAAGGCTTTGGGCTTGAATTTATTGAGGCCTACGTTCATTGACAGGGATAAAGGGCCGACTTTGTTTGATTAAAGCCTTTGTCATTGCGAGCGATAGCGTGGCAATCTCGTAGTTTGATTAGCATACTACGAGATTGCCGCGTTGCTCCGCTCCTCGCAATGACATTTTAAATTAAAATAAAAAACGCCCCTTGAGATATCAAGGGGCGTTTTTAATGTTATTTAGCGTTAGCTTATTTTACTGCATCAACAACTGCTTTGAAAGCATCAGGGTTGTTCATAGCTAAGTCGGCTAATACTTTGCGGTTTAAACCAATTGATTTAGCATTTAGTTTGCCCATTAATTGTGAGTAAGAAATACCATACTGGCGTGCACCAGCATTGATACGCTGGATCCACAAAGCGCGGAATTCTCTTTTCTTGGTTTTACGGTCGCGGTAAGCGTATTGTAAACCTTTCTCTACTGTGTTTTTCGCAATGGTATAAACCTTGCTGCGTGAACCATAGTACCCCTTTGCGAGGTCCATGATCTTTTTGCGTCTTCTTCTTGACGCTACTGCGTTTACTGAACGTGGCATGTTACTGTTTTTTGGTAGTGAGTGTCCTTTGCAGGAACTTGTCGAACTCGAATACCTGGGTTAAAAATTAATTAATTACTTTCCGATACAAAGCATACGTTTTACGTTACCCATGTCAGCATCAGATACTAAGCTGGTGTGACCTAAGTTACGCTTACGTTTAGTAGACATCTTGGTTAAGATGTGGCTTTTGTATGCGTTCTTCCTTGCGATTTTACCGGTTCCAGTAAGCTTAAAACGCTTTTTTGCACTGGAATTGGTTTTCATTTTTGGCATAACTCTGTTTGTTTTTATTAGACGTATTAACCTATACGTTTTCTTTTATATGGTGCATCACTGCACGTTTAATTAATTACTTTTTTAAAGCTTTAGGCGCCACGGTTAAAAACATCCGTTTCCCTTCCAGCTTTGGCAATTGCTCTACTTTGCCCACTTCTTCCAAAGCCTGTGCAAAGCGCAGCAATAATATTTCGCCCTGCTCTTTGTATACAATGGCACGGCCTTTAAAGTGTACGTATGCCCTTACCTTTTCGCCCGATTCCAAAAACTTAGTAGCATGTTTCAGCTTAAAGTCAAAGTCGTGGTCGTCGGTGTTCGGTCCAAAACGTATCTCTTTAATAACGGTTTGCTTGGCGTTATTTTTTATCTCTTTCAGCTTTTTCTTCTGTTCGTAAATGAACTTGTTATAGTCCACTATCTTACAAACAGGCGGAACCGCGTTCGGAGATATTTCAACCAGATCCAATTCCTGCTCCTGTGCTAATGCCAGCGCATCCCTGAGTGAGTAAACACCCGTTTCAACATTTTCACCTACCAGGCGCACTTCCTGTGCCCTGATAAATTGATTGATGTTATGTTCGGCTTCCTTCTTTTTAAAAGGTGGCCTCGGACCTCTGTTAAATGGTTTGTTTAATGCCAAGTTATACTGTTATTTCTTTAATTATTTGTTTTTTCAATTCTTCTATCGTCATGCTGCCTAAATCACCTTGTCCGTGGCGGCGTACAGAAACCTGCCCTTCGGTAGCTTCTTTTTCGCCTACAATTAGCATAAACGGTATCTTTTTAACTTCAGCGTCGCGTATTTTACGCCCGATCTTCTCGTCCCTGAAATCAATAAGCCCGCAAATATCGGAATCTTTTAGTTCATCTGAAAGTTTTTTCGCATATTCTTCATATTTTTCAGAGATAGGCAGAATAATAAATTGTTCGGGCGATAACCACAGCGGGAAATTGCCTGCGCAATGCTCAATTAACACGGCCACAAACCTTTCCAGCGAGCCAAACGGCGCGCGGTGGATCATTACCGGGCGGTGCTTCTGGTTATCACTGCCGGTATATTCCAGTTCAAAGCGCTCAGGCAGGTTATAATCTACCTGTATGGTACCCAATTGCCATTTGCGGCCCAGGGCATCCTTCACCATAAAATCCAGCTTAGGCCCATAAAAGGCAGCCTCGCCCAATTCTACCACGGTTTGTAAACCTTTTTCGGCAGCCGCTTCAATAATAGCGCTTTCTGCCAAAGCCCAGTTCTCATCGGTACCAATGTATTTAGTCTTATTTTCCGGATCGCGCAAGGAAACCTGTGCAGTATAATTCTCAAAACCCAAAGCATTGAATACATACAGTACCAGGTCAATCACCTTTTTAAATTCTTCTTTCACCTGGTCCGGGCGGCAGAATAAATGTGCATCGTCCTGAGTGAAGCCGCGGACACGGGTTAACCCATGCAACTCGCCGCTTTGTTCGTAACGGTAAACGGTACCAAATTCTGCAAAACGTACGGGCAGGTCTTTGTAACTGCGTGGTTTTGTTTTATATATCTCGCAGTGGTGCGGGCAGTTCATTGGTTTTAAAAAGAACTCCTCTCCCTCCTGCGGGGTTTTTATCGGCTGGAAGCTATCCTTGCCATATTTCTCGTAGTGGCCTGATGTTACATACAGGTTTTTATGCCCGATATGCGGGGTAATCACCTGCTCATAACCAGCCTTTACCTGCGCTTTTTGCAGGAAGTTGGCCAGGCGTTCGCGTAGGGCAGCACCTTTTGGCAACCATAAAGGCAAGCCTGCCCCTACTTTATCCGAGAAAGCGAATAACTCCAGTTCCTTACCCAGTTTACGGTGATCGCGTTTTTTTGCTTCCTCTATCAGGTGCAGATAATCGGTCAGCTCGCTTTGCTTAGGGAAAGTAACACCGTAAATACGGGTTAACTGTTTGCGGGTTTCGTCTCCACGCCAGTACGCCCCGGCAGTATTCATTAACTTTACAGCTTTAATAAAGCCGGTGTTGGGGATATGCGGGCCACGGCATAAGTCGGTAAAATTACCTTGGGTATAAAAGGTGATGGCACCATCGGGCAGGTCTTTTATCAGATCTAATTTGTACTCGTCGCCTTTTTCGGTAAAGTATTCAATCGCGTCGGCTTTGCTTACCGGTTTGCGAATATATTCGGCTTTGGTTTTAGCCAGTTCTAATACCTTATCTTCTATTTTTTTAAAGTCATCCGATGAAAATTCGCGGTCGCCAAAATCAACATCGTAATAAAAACCGGTTTCAATAGCCGGGCCAATGCCAAACTTGGTGCCAGGATATAAAGCTTCTAAAGCTTCGGCCAGCAAGTGGGCCGACGAGTGCCAAAAAGTTGATTTACCCTTGGTATCGTTCCAGGTTAACAGTTTTACATGCGAGTCTTTTTCGATAGGTCGGGTAGCATCCCAAACCTCGCCGTTAACCTCGGCAGCTAAAACGTTACGGGCCAGCCCCTCTGAAATGGATAATGCAATTTGCGCGGAAGTGATCCCTTTGTCATACTGACGCACGGACCCATCGGGAAGTGTAATGTTAATCATCTACAACTATGATTTTTTGTTCAAAAAATAAATAATTTGATAGTCAATCACTTACGGGAGTGATCTTGTAATCGGGAACGAAAGTACGCAATTTTTTGCTGATTTATCGTAAAAAAGCTTCTCATAACCATATCATTTTTATAGATTAGCTATACCCTAAGGCCTTGTCTTAATCAGCTTTTAATGATCGTTTACGGAACTAAGTCTACCAAACTAATCGTCGAGCCTATTGGCAACCAATGCACCAATTGCCTTACTATACATACCATGGATATGTATATCCTTCAACGCTATGCGCACGTATTTTATATCCCGATGTTTCCTGTTGGCAAAACAGGTGTATCGCAATGCAACCATTGCCGGCAGGTATTAAAGTTAAAGCATATGCCTGCATCATTAAAATTTACTTACGAGAAAGTGAAAAAGCAAACCCGGACGCCAATCTGGACATGGGCAGGGACGGTAATTATACTGGCCGTATTAATTTTTGAACTTCGGCGCAGATGGTGAATGAAGTTATATTTTCCTAAACATTCCCCCAACCGTGTGCCAGTACATCGGCCAGGTGCATGGTTTTTATGGGCAGGTTTTGTTTATCGATATAACCTTGTAAGTGCAACAGGCACGATGTATCTGTAGAGAGGATATATTCGGCACCCGCTTCCAGCGCATTGTTTACTTTTTGTTGCGCCATAGCTGTGGATATCGCATCGAATTTAACAGCAAATGTGCCGCCAAAGCCACAGCAGGTATCGTTATCTTTCAGTGGGACTAATTCTAAACCATGTACTTTTTCCAGCAGTTTACGGGGCTCATCTTTTATTTTGCACTCACGCAAGCCGCTACAGCTATCATGATAAACAGCGCGACCGTCCAGTTCGGCGCCAAAATAATCGAATTGCAGTATGTTTACCAGAAATTCTGATAACTCAAAAATATTGCCTTGTATATTACGGCATTTGTTGTGTTTGGTTGTATTAAGGAACAGATCGGTATAGTAATTACGTACCATACCGGTGCACGATGCGGAGGGCGCTACAATAACGCTGTCTTCCGAAAAATCTGACAGGAATTTCTCACCCACGGTTTTAGCATCGTCCCAAAAACCCGCATTAAACGCCGGTTGGCCGCAACAGGTTTGGGCAGGATTATAAACAACTGTACACCCGGCTTTTTCCAACACTTTTACCGTATTCATAGCTGTATCTGGGTACAGCTGATCCATAAAACAGGGGATAAATAATTCTACCTTCATTTAAATACAAGCAATTACGCGGCGCTAAATTCTGAATTTTTACGCACCTTTTTTTCAGCAACGAGCAAAGAAATCAATAAAACTAATCCAACTATAAAAAAAACGCATAATGCTAATGCAGAATTGCGCATACTGCCTGTCAATTCTTCAATAAAAGCAAAGCTGAACATGCCCCCCACTATAGCCAGTTTTTCGGTAACATCGTAAAAACTGAAATAGGATGCCGTGTCCGGAATATCCTGCGGTAAATACTTTGAATAGGTAGACCGCGATAGTGATTGTATGCCGCCCATAATTAAGCCTACAACAATAGCCAGTGCAAAAAACTGTGGAATATTGGTAGTAAAATATGCCGCAATGCAAGCGCCTATCCATATCACCACTACACCGGCCAACACTTTTATATTCCCATACACGCCCGATAAACGCGACATGATAGTAGCGCCGCCAATAGCTACTAACTGAATGATCAGGATAATTTCGATCAGTCCGCTGGTAGGCATTTTAAGTTCCTTAGCGCCAAAGCCTGCAGCCACCAGCATGATGGTTTGTACCCCCATGCTATAAAAAAAGAAGGCAGGCAAAAACCTTTTCAGCAAAGGCATAGATTTTACTTTGGCCCAAACTTTTGCCAGTTCAATAAAACCGCCTTTAATAATATGATGGTTATGTACCTGCGCATTTGGGCTGCCTTTGGGTAAAATACTGAAAGGGATGTAGGCAAAACCTATCCACCATAAGCCCACCAGCAGGAATGATAACCGCGCGGCACTGCCCCCGTTCAAGCCGAATAAATCTGGCTTTAACACAAATACCAGGCATATGAGTTGCAACAACACACTGCCAATATAACCATAAGTAAACCCTTTAGCGCTCACTTTATCCTGCATATCCAGCGTTGCAATTTCGGGCAGGTACGAGTTGTAGAAAACAAAACCGCCGCTATAGCCAATGGCTGCCAGCGCAAAACAAATGATACCAAATTCCAGGCTTTCTGCTTTAAAAAAGAAAAGGCAGCAGCATGATAACGCCCCTATCCAGGTGAAAAACTGCATAAATATCTTCTTGTTCCCCCGGTAATCGGCAATAGACGATAGGATAGGCAGCAACAGCACCATAACTAAATAAGCTGCCGCCAGCGCGTAATTTGATAATGCGGTATTGATAAAGCTATGGCCGAAAAAACTAACGTGATCGCCGTTTTTAGGGTTAGCTGTTATAGCAACATAATAAGCCGGGAATATGGTAGATGTGATAACAAGGTTATAAGCCGAGTTTGCCCAATCGAACATTGCCCAGGCCTTTATGGTTTTGGGGTTGTTTTTATTTTCCATGTGATGATTTAAAAGTATGGAAAATTTGCGATTAGTACCCTTATGTTACTATCGGGATATTTATTATTTTTATCGGGAAACCTAACTATCCAATTAAATGAATACTTATAACAGAACACCAATCCTCAACCCCCGTTTATTCTTCAAACTGTTGACTATTATATATTTTGCCTTACTTGCAGGGCAGCTGTTATTCGGCGCAACTGCTTTTGCCATAACCCAGGCTAAAGGTTTTAATTTAACCACCCGCGATCCTTTGGTTTTGGTGGTGCCCATAACAACCTTGGGCTGCTTTGTGGCGGGAAGTATTGTTTATAAGCAATTACTTAATTTGGCTGCAAATAAAAGCACGCTGAATGAAAAACTAATGTGCTATCAAAGTGCGTTTATTGCGCGTTTGGCTTTACTGGAAGGCCCTTCGCTTTTTGGCATTGTGGCTTATTTGTTGTCGGGCAATTTATTTTTCCTGGCAATTTCGGGATTAATAGTATTGAACTTTATAGCCATAAAGCCAACGCGCGATAAAGTAGGTACCGACTTAAACCTGGATTACCAGGAGAAAGCAGAAATAAGCGGAACAATCTAAGTAATAGCTGATGGTTATACTAAATATAACCATCAGCCAGCTTTCTATTATTTTCTTCCGGTAGTAACACCTGAAATTCTTGCCAGCGAAAAAGCGCCAATAGCCATAACAATATCGCGTACGGCAACATCATAGTAATTGCCGCTTGACAATAGGTTTAAGGCAATAAGCACCAGCCATGCACTAACCAGGTAACCGGCTTTTTGTGGAACAATAAGCACCAGCACACCAGCTACAATTTCAATTACGCCAACAATCATCATAAACACGTGTGCGCTGAACGGCAGCATTGTTGCCAGTGAGGGGCTAAGGTAATGCGCCCAATCTGTCAGCAGATTAGTGAATTTATCAGCCCCTGCTACTATGGGAACTAACCCGTAAGTGAATTTCAACAAGGTTTGTACCGAGTTAATTGTTTTTGATTGATCTTCCATAATGTTTAATTTTATGTATTAGAGGTTACTCAACAAAAAAGGGTTACAAAATTTATTTTCAGCACTTTTGTAACCGTTTTATTAGTTTAATACTCTATCAATCAAAATTAGTTGCTATATGAGCCCCGGGCATTCTGTTATTGCTAAAGCTATAAGTGATGAGAACCTGATAACAAGAATATTAAATGGCGAAACCCATTTGTATGAGCAGGTGATGCGCAAATATAATTCGCAAATGTACCGCATCAGCATGTCTATAGTTAATGATAATAAAGAGGCTGAGGATGTGATGCAAACAGCCTATATAAATGCATACAGGCAATTGCCGAATTTTAAATTTCAATCCAGCTTTAATACATGGCTTACCAGGATATTAATTAACGAAAGCCTGTTACGTAAAAAACGAAAAATAAAATTGGAAAAGGTGCTTACCGAAAGTATGCACCAGCATAGTACCCATCAAACCACCCCTTTAGATGCGCTTATGAACAAAGAATTAAAGCAAATACTGGAACAAGCCGTTTTAACCTTGCCAGAAAAATACCGTATGGTATTTATAATGCGCGAAGTGCAAGGCATGAGCACTAATGAAACCATGGAGGTGCTGGAACTGGGCGAATCGAATGTTAAGATACGGCTTGCACGCGCCAAAGAAATGTTAAGGGAGGAATTAAACAATTACTGGCAGCCAAAGGAAATATTTGAATTTAACCTGGTGCGCTGCGATGTGATTGTGAATTACGTGATGGTAGAGTTAGGGATTAGCAATTAAAAAAAATCACCTAATCTCCTATCTAATCAATCACTACTTTTTTCAGATAATAGGTATCTTTATCAAGTACCGGCATAGTTTTACTGCTTATAATTACCGGCACATTGCTTAATGTCACACGTTTGGTTGTTCCATCAGTAGTAATATCAACCGGCAAAGGCATAGCTATATTAGTTAATTGAATGGCATACCGGTCGTTGGTCATTTGCTTAATGTGCATTTCCAACTTATCGGTTGTATATAGGAAAAGGTGAAACAATGGTTTAAGGTCCTTACCGGCCGTCTGGCTAAAATACTGTTCCACATCATCGGTAACAACCAGGTTATCGTAAGTATATCTTTTATCAGTAACAAACTTCCGCAGGGCCGGTAAAAAAACATCATCGCCCATTACATAACAGAGTGTGTGCATAAAAAAAGCCCCTTTAGGATATATGTCGCTATTGTATGCTGCCTCCTCATCGATATCTTTACCCAATACTACCGGTTTATCATTTTTTATCCCACCAAAAGCTCCACGTTTAAAATAGTTAATATAAGCTTGCTGCCCTTCAAACTCGCGGATATATAAAGCATCACCATATGTACCGATGCCCTCGTGGATCCAGTAATCTGCCCAATCTTTAGCAGTCACTTTGTTGCCCCACCATTCATGCCCAAATTCATGGTGCATAAGGCCATCATAATCTTCACCCCCAACTTTGGTATATTTAAATTTATTGCCGTAAGCATTCATGGTTTGGTGCTCCATGCCCAGGTGCGACGTTTGCACAATGCCGATTTTTTCTTTCGCCCATGGGTATTCGCCAAAGTATTTTTCTTGTTCATGGACTGTCTTTTCAAAAACATCAAGGTGATGTTGTGCTTTATCAACATCATCTTTTAGTACATAGAACTGCATAGGTACGGTGTTTCCATCAACCGTGTGATAAGACCTGCTTACTACAGCATAGTTGCCTGCATTAAAAACAATGCTGTAATTGTTTATCCCGTAATTGGTTTTCCAGTGATAGGTAGCAGTAGTCCCTTGTTTTTTAGTGTTAATTAGTAAGCCCGGGCCCGCAACTACCAAATCTGCCGGGACGGTAATAAGCATATCTACACCCTCGTTCGGTTCATCCGAAGGGTGGTCTTTACAGGGGAAATAAATTTTACCACCGGTTCCTTCGGCGGTAATTTCAACCCATGGATGACCGCTATCATCTTTGGTCCATATAAAACCGTCGTCCCATGGCGGGCGCCTGGCCACATGTGGTTTGCCACCATAAATAACTTTTACACTTGCTTTCCCGGCTGGCAATTCCTTGTCTAAATTAATAGTGATCAGGTTTTGTGAATAATTAAAGCGTTGTGGCCGGTTATTAACCAATACCTTGCTTATTTTAAACGAATCGAGCAGATCGAATATCAGCGATTTGGTGGGCTGTGCCATAATAACATCAACGGTAGTATAGCCGTCAATGCTTTTTTTTGGCACATTTACATTTAAAGCTATGGTATAATGCCTTATATCCATAATAGCCTGTTCGGGTTTTAGCTTCCCTCCTGAGGTAAAAGTTTGCTTTTGCGCATAGCTTAATGAGGATAGGACCAGGAGTACCAGTACCGCGATAGTTTTTTGCATGGTGATCAGTTAAAACAGGTTTAACTAATATACGATGATATGGCAAACCTGCTTGTAACAATTAAATGACGGGTAAGACCATAAAATACCAGCAATAAAAAAGCGCTGACCAAAAGCCAGCGCTAAATTTTTATGATGTGGGCAATCTTAAATATACCTGTTTATCACGTTTTCCAAATACTCCTGCCTGCCGCTTGTTACCGCCGGTTCGCCGTTTTGAATAGCATATTCCCGCAGGTCTTCCAGCGATAGTTTCCCTTGTTCAAACTCCTGGCCTTTGCCGCTATCAAATGATGCATACCGCCCGGCCCTGATCTTTTTGTAATCCGATTTTTGCAGTATTTCGTCGGCCGTTACCAACGCCCTGGCAAAAATATCCATTCCGCCTATATGCGCGTGAAAAAGATCGGCTATATCGGTTGAATTCCGGCGTATTTTAGCGTCGAAGTTTATCCCGCCGCCCTGGAAGCCGCCAGCCTGCAGGATGATCAGCATATATTCGGTAACCTCGGTAACATCGTTGGGGAACTGGTCGGTATCCCAGCCATTTTGCGCGTCGCCGCGATTAGCGTCTATCGATCCCAGCAAGCCCGCATCCGCAGCTACCTGCAACTCGTGCTGGAAGGTGTGCCCTGCTAAAGTAGCATGGTTTACTTCAAGGTTTAGTTTAAAATCGTTCAGCAAATCGTATTTCTGCAAAAAGCTGATCACTGTAGCCGCGTCATAATCGTACTGGTGTTTGGTTGGCTCGCAAGGTTTTGGTTCAATAAAGAAAGTGCCTTTAAAACCCTGCTTACGGGCGTAATCCTTAGCCGTATGCAGAAATTTGGCCAGGTGCTCCTGTTCCCGTTTCATATTGGTGTTCAATAAGCTCATATAGCCTTCGCGACCACCCCAAAACACATAGTTCTCGCCACCCAATGCAATAGTAGCATCTAATGCCGCCTTTACCTGAGCCGCGCCGTGGGCCAGCACGTGGAAATCGGGGTTAGTTGATGCCCCGTTCATATAGCGCTTATGCGAGAACAGGTTGGCCGTACCCCACAGCAACTTTACACCACTGGCTGCCTGTTTCTGTTTGGCATATTCAACCATTGCCTGCAGGCGGCGGTCGTTTTCCCTAATATCATCGGTGTAATCTACTACGTCAACATCGTGGAAACAGTAGTAAGGCAAATTCATTTTGGTAAGGAATTCAAAGGCGGCATCCATTTTGTCCTTAGCACGTTCCACCGCATCGGTTTTAACATCCCAGGGAAATATATGCGTCGGCCCGCCAAACGGGTCGCTGCCGTTACCCACAAAGCTGTGCCAGTAAGCACCGGCAAAGCGCAAGTGTTCGGCCATGGTTTTCCCGGCTACTACCCTACCCGCATCATACCAACGAAATGCAAATGGGTTGTCGGTTTCGCGGCCTTCGTATTTTATCTGGTTGATTTCTTTAAAAAACTCTTTTTCTCCTGTTATTACGTTCATTTTATTTATAATTATCTATAATTATTCAATTGTGCTGCTAATAATTCCTTCCACTCACCATAAACGGTTTCATATCCATTGGTTGATGGCGCTACTGTTTTAATACTTTTTATTTGCGAAAATGCCTCCTCAGGCGTACTGAATATTTCCGCTCCAATGCCAGCGCCTAACGCTGCACCCACACTACCGTCGTTTTCGTAAAGTTCTACCGGTACGCCGGTTACATTTACAAAAGCCTCGGTAAAAAGGTCGCTTAAAAACAGGTTGGCTTTACCGGCTCGTATCACAGTTGGTTTCATGTTATTTTCGCGCATAATATCCAGCCCGTAACGGAATGCACAGGCAATACCTTCCTGCACAGCGCGAAATATATGTGCCTGTGTGTGCAAATTAAGATCGATATGGTGAAGATGGACGCCTACCTGCTTATTGTTCAACATACGCTCGGCCCCATTACCAAACGGTAATATCCGCAAACCATCGCTACCTAAAGGGGCTTGCTTAGCCAGTGCGTTCATTTCGTTATAGCCTATGCTTGAACCTGCTATATTTTTAGTCCAGCGGTTAAGACTGCCCGTCCCATTTATACATAACAGTACGCCTAAACGTTTTTGTGTTTCGGTATAATTTACATGCGCGAAAGTGTTCACGCGCGATTGCGGGTCGTAGGTCAACTGATCACTTATTCCATAAATTACCCCCGATGTTCCTGCTGTAGCGGCTACTTCGCCTGGCTTTAACACATTTAACGACAAGGCATTATTGGGTTGGTCGCCAGCTTTATAAGCTACCGGAATGCCCGTTTTCAGGGCCAGTTTTTCAGCTATGGATGACCGCAATTTGCCATGGACAGCGAATACCGGTTTTATTTCAGGGAACAGACCGGCGCTAAAGCCAAAATAATCCAATATGGTATCTGACAGGCGGTTATTCAGAAAATCAAAAAATATGCCTTCAGATAATGCAGATACTGATGTAGTAATTTCGCCGGTTAGCTTCATGGCGATATAATCGCCGGGGAGCATGATCTTATCTATTTTAGCATATATATGCGGTTCGTTCTGTTTTACCCAGGCCAGTTTGGCTGCCGTAAAATTCCCCGGCGAATTCAGAAAATGAGAAAGACAGATATCGTGACCGATCTCATCAAACGCCTTATCGCCAATTTCAACCGCTCGGCTATCGCACCAGATTATGCTATCGCGCAACGCGTTTTGATCTTCATCTACCAGCACCAGGCCATGCATTTGGTAAGCAATACCGATAGCCGAAATATCAAAAGGATTATATTTCCCACTGGCATGGCATTTTTTTAAAGCTTGCCGGGCCTGGTCCCACCACATATCAGGCGATTGTTCGGCCCAACCGGGATGCTGCGATAAAATAGGCGATTCCGTATCGGGATACTGCGCCGATGCCAATGCTTTTTGCGTTGACGGATCAACCACCGAAACCTTCACCGATGAAGTGCCAATATCAATTCCTAATAGTAACATATATGTAATGGGTATTCCTCTTTTTTATTTTGAAAGGCTTAATAATGGCATAACACCTACGAAAGTAATTTTAATTTTTCTGCTATGCAATCGATTGTAAAAAAATATTTCTTTATTTTTTTTTAATATTACACAACGAACATGAATCCTAAAAAGAGAGTTACCATTTACGACATTGCCAGAAAACTGAATTTAACAGCTTCGTCGGTTTCGCGTGCGTTGAGCAATAATAAAAACGTTAACGAAAACACCAGGCAGCTGATATTAAAAACAGCTGCTGAAATGAAGTACAAGCCTAATACGCTGGCTTCAAATTTACGCAAAGGCAAATCGCAAACTATTGGTGTTGTGGTACCCCGCATTAACCAAAACTTTTTCTCCAACGTAATTGCAGGGATTGAGGCAGTTACTTATCAGCGGGGTTATAATTTAGTGATATGCCAGTCTAATGAATTACATGATAAAGAGGTACAATGTATTAACACGCTGATAAACCAGCATGTAGATTGTATTGTTATATCAGTTTCGGCCGAGGGTAGCGATTATACCCACTTGCAAAACGTAATAGATCATCATATCCAGCTTATCCAGTTTGACCGTGTGGCCGATAACCTTGAAACGCTTAAGGTGATCAACGCTAATGAGCAAGCTTCAATGGAAGCTGTGCTGCATATGGTAGGCCAGGGATACAAACGCATAGCCTTGCTTGAGGGGCCGCAAAACCTGCATGTATTTCGCGAACGTAAAGCCGGCTACCTTAATGCTTTAAAAACAAGCGGCCTGCCTGTTATAGACGAGTTGATAGTAGCTAATGCGAAAACAAAAGAGCTAGGAACTGAGGCTGTCCGTAAATTATTAAGTCTGCCGAACCCGCCGGATGCCATATTTGCATCAAGAGATGATTTCTCTGCCCTTGGTGTTTTGGAGGTGGCTACAGCTATTGGCATTAAGGTGCCTGATGAATTAGGCATATGCGGTTATTCGAATGAGGACTTTACCAGTATTACCAGCCCATCAATTACCACTATCGACCAATATAGCATGGAAATGGGCAAAACTATAGCCAATTCTTATTTCGACCAAATGGACAATAAAATGGGTAATAGTAGTAATGTAAATAAAACTATCAGCATTAAACCTAAGCTTATCATCCGCACATCAACGCAAAAATAAAGCATCCGGTTACAGCCATTTCATTAATAAACTTAATATAGCCGATATACTTTTTTAGGCATTATAAATTTTTTTGAAAAAAATTTGCGTAACCCAAAAGTTACTTATACATTTGAGTAACTTACAAGTTACATATTATGGCACAAAAAATTAAACATCAATTATTCTTCGCCCACCCGCCAAAGGCCGTTTGGGAGTATCTTACTAATGCTGACCTAATTCAATTATGGTTAATGAAAAACAATTTCAAACCTATTGTAGGTCACAAGTTTCAATTTACGGCCGGATGCAGCGCTGACATAGATTTTAGCGGAGTAATTGACTGCACTGTTACTGAAGTAAAACCCTATGAGCGTCTTGCTTACACTTGGCAATGCTATTCGATAAACGGTGGCGTAAATGTCGATTCGGTGGTAAACTGGACATTGATACCAAAAGAAGGTGGCACCGAATTGCTTTTGGAGCATAATGGCTTCAAAATAATGGAAAACCTGCCATTGTTCAACTCTATGCAGGAAGGCTGGTTGAAACACATGACCAAAATTGGTACTAACTTAAATGCTGAAACCCATGCCAATACCAACGCTTGATACTTTCCAGGTAGTAGCCGATGCGAGCAGGCGTAAAATGTTAATGCTGTTATCTGAAGATAGTATGACCATTAACAGCCTGGCCGAAAATTTTGATATGAGCCGCCCTGCTGTTTCAAAGCATATAAAAATATTGTATACCGCCGGTTTTATTTCCATTCAGGATGTTGGCCGCGAAAGGTATTGTACATTAAAACAGGATGGCTTTAGCGAACTACAGAAATGGATCTCCTATTTCGACGGGTTCTGGACATCGAAACTGAAAAAACTGGAAACTTTATTAAATAACGAATTACCAAACTAAGTATTTATAAAACCATGAACACACAAGATTTCACAACTACGCTCATCGTAGACCAAACCCCGGAGGAAGTATTTCATGCCATTAACGATATCCGCGCCTGGTGGTCGGAAGATTTTAAAGGACATTCAGAAAACCTGAACGATGAATTTGAGGTCCGTTTTGCAGATATGCACTATTCCAAACAGAAGCTAACGGAAGTAATCCCTAACAAAAAAGTGGAATGGCTGGTTACCGAAAGCTATTTAAGTTTTCTCAACGATAAAAATGAATGGACCGGCACTCAAATTTCCTTTGAGATTTCTAAAAAACAGGACAAAACGCTATTGCATTTCACCCATATTGGTTTAGTCCCTGAGAGTGAATGTTATACCGACTGCTTTAAAGGCTGGAACTATTTCCTGCAGCATAGCTTACAAAACTTTATTACCACAGGGAAAGGTCAGCCGCATTTAAAGAGTGATGTTTTGGTAAAAACCGAAGTATAGTTAAATATGGAGCGTGATATCCACATAAGATGGTTTTTAGCACATCCACCTCAAAAAGTTTGGGAGTGCTTAACCGACCCTACCCTGCTTAGCCAGTGGCTAATGAAAAACGATTTTAAGCCAATTGTTGGTCACAAGTTTAATTTCCATAGCAAACCAATACCCAAAATGGGATTTGACGGTACGGTTTATTGCGAAGTGCTGGAATTGGTACCTTCTAAAAAACTCGCCTATTCATGGAAAGGCGGGCCAAAACCGGGAGTTATTAAGCTTGACACCCGGGTAATCTGGACACTGGAAGCCAAAAATGGCGGTACCGAACTATTACTTGAACAGAAAGGCTTTAAAGGTTTCCATAACTACCTGGCCAGTATATTTATGGGCAGTGGCTGGAGAAATGGCATTGCCAGGCGATTTAAAATAGTGTTAAATAATTATGTGCAAGGCATTCATACCTCTGAAAATGTACCTGCTGATTGCTAAATAACTAAATAAACATCTATGAAATCAATTGAAATTATTTCCATACCGGTAACCGACCAGGCGCGGTCAAAAGAGTTTTACCTGCAATTAGGATTCAACTTATTGGCAGAAGCCACATTTGAAGCTGATAAGAAATGGATACAGCTTGGGCTTCCCGACAGTAATGTAAGCATTACCCTGGTTACCTGGTTTGATAATATGCCGCCGGGTTGTATTAATGGACTTGTAATTAAAACAGATAACCTCACTAACGAAATTGCAGAGCTAACTGCTAAAGGCATACCAGTAGGTAAAATAGACCAAACACCCTGGGGGAAATTCGCGGCGGTGATTGACCCCGATGGCAACCGGTTAAGCTTGCACGAAAGCTAATAAATAACTGTGGATACTATTGAATAACCGGCAGTATGATTTTGGAACTGTTATGATAAACCTTAATTGTTTCCTTTACAAAGTCGGTATCTTTTGCGTGGTTGATATCAACAAATTGCTGCGGGTTCCTGTCTGTTAACGGGAACCAGGTGCTTTGCACCTGTATCATTATTTTATGTCCCTTTTTAAAGGTATGCGCAACATCGGGTAAGGTATATTTTACCTGTGTTGGCTTATCGGGCACAAATGGTTCGGGCTTAGCAAAGCTGTTTCTGAATTTGCCGCGCATAATCTCAGCGCGTACCAGCATTTGGTAACCGCCCATGGGATATTTAGTAACAGGATCAACCGGTGTATCATCCGGGAAAACGTCTATTAGTTTTACTACAAAATCCGCATCGGTGTTTGAAAGGCTAACCATCAAATCGGCGACTACAGGGCCGGCAAGGGTAATATCATCTGCTAATATCCCACTGTCATAAGTCAGCACATCTGTACGGCGGGCTGTAAAACGCTGATCGTCATCCATATACTCACGTGTGCGCGATGCATGCACTTTCTCAGCATACGGAACGGGTTTAGCAGGATCGCTTACATAACTATCAAAAGTAGGTTTTGTACTGTTTGCTGCCTTAAACGACAGTTTCCCATTTTCCTCAAGATAAATTGGCGTAGGCTTGATACCTGCCACCGGCCATTGAGAAAACCTGCGCCATTTATTCTCGCCTGAAAAAAAGATAGTCGCTTTGCTTAACGTATCGCTTCCCTTACCGTTTAAATAGTAATTAAAAAACGGCACTTCCATATTTTGATAGTAAACAGAGGTATTGCTGCCAAATTGCACATTACCCAAACGGGTACCATTATTACTGGCCCATTGGCCATGGTACCATGGGCCCATTATTAATTTGCTGTTTGTTGCAGGGCTTTGCTTAACTAAGGCATCGTAAGTATGCCAGGCGCCGTAACCATCTTCAGCATCAAATAATCCGCCGGTTATTAGCATAGCTGGTTTTACGTTTTTTATCCCGCTGCGGGCATCACGGGCTTTCCACCAGGCATCCAAATTTGGATGATTCATCATATCGCTCCAAAACTTCATGGTGTCGCCGCTCATTTTGGTAAAATTGGGCATAGCGCCCATTTTTAAATAATAATCATAATTATCCTGCAAACGGATATTAATACCCCTGGCCCCCTTTGTGGAAGGCGCCCTGCTTGGTGCACTAAAACCATACCCCACATGAAAATCAAAGGCATCCATTAGCATCAGCACACCGTTATGATGGTCATCATCACCAAAAAAGCGGTCGGTAACCGGTGCCTGCGGGCTAACAGCCTTTAATGCGGGGTGCCCGCTTAGCGCTATCATGGTAGCATAAAAGCCTGGAAATGATATGCCTATTCCGCCAACGTTACCGTTGTTGTTGTCTATGTTTTTTACCAGCCAGTCAATAGTATCGTAACTATCGCTTGCCTCATCAATATCCTTGTTGGTTTTTTTATTGGGATTGAAAGGGCGCACAACTTCAAATATCCCTTCGCTCATATATTTACCGCGAATATCCTGGTTAACCATAATATAACCTTCGCGGCAGTAACGCATCATATAACTACGCCAGTAAGACCTGTATGCCGCACCATATGGCGCCACGGAATAAGGTGTGCGGGTAAGCAATATGGGATGTTTCTCTGACTGGTCCTTCGGCATGTAGATGGAAGTAAAAAGCTTAACACCATCCCGCATGGGAATAGTCACTTCCTTTTTAACGTAATTATTTACAAACCAGGCCGAATCTGGATTTTGGGCGTTGGCTATAATAGGTAAACAGATAATTGCAAACAGAAGTATTTTTTTCATATAAGGCTAAGTCTGTACACTTTAAATTTCAAGCTGGATTATGGTGTCTATTTTATCAGGGACAACATCATCCAAATATAAGGTAACTCCACCGTTTTGCTGTTCATATCTTACCTTATGCTTATTGCCGAACAGCATCGCAGTTAACACCTTTTGCGTGATGTTCGGAATATATACAGGTTTATTACCTACCGGTTTTAAAATATGCACGTATATAGTTTTATTCTTCATGGTAACTGTACCCCAACTTTGTTGAGGTATCAGGTTACCGCGTGTGCCATAAATAGTAGCGCCGTTCGCTTTCATCCATTGGCCAACATTTTTTAATGTATCTATAAACTCTGGCTGGATAGCGCCATTGGGCATAGGGCCAATGTTAAGTAAAAAATTAGCGTTATACCCCGCTGCGTTAACCATGTAATGAATAAGTGATGGTACCGATTTATATTTCGTATCGGTAATATTAAAGCCCCACGAATCGTTCATGGTTTCGCAGGTTTCTAAAGGTAATGAAGATGCTGCGGCCCCACCAAAGCCGGTTGTATTGCCACCAGGCAAATCTTTTTCGAACATCTGGAAATCTTCGCCGGGCAAAGGTGTGCTGTGGTGGTTGTTGCCTACCAGGCATTTAGGCTGAAGCTTATGTATCAGGGTATATATCTCGGCAGTATGCCAGTCAACTTGTGGTTCTTTTGTCCCCTTTTTTACCTGGTCCCAGTAACCGTCAAACCAAATGCCTTCTATTTCACCATAATTGGTTAAAAGCTCGGTAAGCTGGTTTTTCATAAACTTAATGTAGTTGTTCCAGTCGCCATGTACAGTCCTGCCGGTCCCCTGCCCGGTATTGCCTGTCCAGTATGAATAATCGTCTCGTCGCCAATCCAGTAAGGAATAATATAATACCAGCTTTATGCCTTGTTTGTGGCATTCGTCGGCTATGAGTTTAACAATATCCTTTTTGTAAGGGGTATGCATAATATTGAAGTCGGAATATTTTGTATCCCACATGCTAAAACCATCGTGATGCCGGGTAATTAAGGTAATGTATTTCATACCCGCGCTTTTGGCTGTGCTCACATATTTTGCCGCATCAAAACTAATGGGGTTAAAAAAATCTTCCAGCCGGGTATAATTTTTTACTGTTATATTCCTTTGATTCATTACCCACTCACCCGAGCCCGGGATGCTAAAAGGCCCCCAGTGAATAAACATCCCGAAACGCATATCTTCAAATACCTTACGGCTTTCCAGGTTTGCAGTGGTTGGCGTATAAGTTTGCGCATACATTAACTGGCTAAGCACAGCAAATACAAAAGTGAACAGTTGTTTCTTCATTGGTTAGTTAGATAGGATGAATAATTAAAGTTATACATTTATTGATATTAAAACCGGTATATATAATAGTTTCATTACGGTTCAGAGCATAGTTTGTTACACGAGCAAAAACTCATAACTCATTATCATTAAGGGCAAAAACTCTTTTTTAATTTACTATTTTCGTCATTGATAAAATAAATACAAAAAATAACCGTTTATTCCGGATAATAAGCGTTTTCCATTTTTAGGTATGAGTAGGAGTTGTTTGGAGGTAGGGATAGCTACGCTGTTGTTGATGGTAGTTGCTGGTTGTGGTATGGTAAAATCAGTAGGCACAAACCCGAAAGGTGACGAGCTTACCAGGTTAGAAGCCCTGCCAAATTATAAAAATGGCGCTTTTGAAAATCTGGCCGAACGTGCCGACACTACTGTTAAACACAATCTGCTCTTTCGCCGCCGCCCTGAAACCCTAAGGCCTTCCCAGCCACTGCCATGGGTCAAGACCGATTTGAAAACACTGCCTGACCCTGCACCGACAGTGGTTTGGTTCGGGCATTCGTCTTTGCTGATCAAAACCGGGCAGGGTAATATACTTATCGATCCTATTTTTAGCAATCACGCCGGGCCGGTACCCGGATTAGTTACCGCATTTAAAGGCACAACAAATTATCATGCGGATGATATGCCGCCCATAGATGTGTTGATCATCTCTCATGACCATTACGATCACCTGGATTATCGCACCCTGGTAAAATTGAAAAGCCGTATTAAAATGGCAGTAGTACCTATGGGCGTGGGGGCCGATTTGGTGTACTGGGGCTTCGACCGTAAAAAGATCATCGAATTAAACTGGAACCAATCAACAACGTTGCCTGGCGGGCTGCAAATCACCGCTACGCCGGCACAACATAAAAGTAACCGAACCTATAGTAAAGAAAATAAAACCCTTTGGGCATCATACGTGATACAGGCAAACCAGTACCGCTTGTTTTATAGCGGCGATAGCGGCTACGGGCCACACTTTAAACAGATAGGCCAGCAATACGGCCCATTTGACCTGGCACTGCTGGAATGCGGACAGTACAGCCCTAATTGGCCATGGACACATCTGTGGCTTGGACAAACCGCCCAGGCTGCGGTCGACCTGCAAGCCCGTTTGCTGCAACCTATCCATTGGGCTAAATTCGAGGAGGCCAATCGTCCGTGGAACGAACCTATAGAAAAGCTATTGCCCGCTGCTGAAAAGTTGAATGTGCAAGTAAATGTACCCCGTATTGGCGAACCCTATACGTTGGGTGATGCCCCTAAGCAAACGGCCTGGTGGAATTTTGATAAATTAACACTGTAAACTGATCAGGCTATCGATATCAAAGCTATGCAATAATACCTGAAGTGTTATTCAATTGCGTGGTAACCGCAAGGTGTATTTAACCTTTTCTAAAATTTGACTTTTATATCCCTGCCATTATAATTGATGGTTTTATCAGGAGAAGTAGTTTCAATGCCTGTGCCATGATTAGGCTTGACAATGATCAAATTAAATTTCCTTTTGGTAATCATTCCCGGAAATGCCCCTTTTTGTTCATTAATGGTCAATGTGCGTTCTTTATCGTTCCATGCAAAATCTATAGTGGCATACACACCCTTTTCATAATTATAATTATCGTTTTGATCTTCATACAAGGTAAATTCACCATCAGCACCAGGATAAACCCGGATAGTTAAATTGTCCCATTTCTTCTCGTTTGCGTATTGCACTTTTGGCCCCCACGGAATAATAGAGCCAGCCTGCACATACAACGGTAATATATCAATTGGTGTGGCCCGTTCAATGTTCTTACCGCCTTCTGCAATCTCTCCCGTCCAGAAATCGTACCATTTAGTACCGGCTGGCAGATAAACATCTTGACTTTTAACGCCCTTATCGGTAACCGGCATTACTAAAAACGATTTACCAAACAGGTATTCCGTATTAACTTCATATCCTTGTTTATCCTGCCCAAACCCTGCATATAACGGCCTCATAATAGAACCCGAATTATGTGTAACATTCCACGCAGTTGAGTAGATATAAGGCAATATGCTATAACGCAGGTTGATGAATTTTTCAACTACATCGAATATCTGATCGCCACGCTTGCCAAATTGATATATCTCTCTCGGGATATCTGTGCCGTGCGATCGCATCATTGGCGTAAAAGCGCCAAATTGCAACCAGCGGGCATATAATTCCTTGAATTCCGGATTGTTGATACCGCCGCCCCTATTCCAGTTGCCAGCAAAAAAGCCACCTATATCGGCATTCCAATATGGCAGCCCGGTCATCGAAAAGTTAAGCGCATTCGGTATCTGTTTTTTAAAGGTTGGCCAGTCCGACCGTATATCACCGCTCCATGTATTAGCGCTATAACGCTGTTGTCCCGCAAACGCAGAACGTGTAAGCAGCACCACACGTTTGGTAGCTGATTCATCCCTTTGATGCTCATAAACCCCCTTTGTGTGCGCTAATGGAAAAGCATTTTGAACACTTCTAAAAGTGCCCAAAAAAGTAGGCTGGTCAAAATCCTTATCCCTTATATTGATATGATCCGGTTCCGTCGAGTCCAGCCACCAGGCATCAGGGCCTAATGAGAAAATTCCTTTATTTAGATACCCCCAATAGATATCACGTGCCTCGGGGTTATACACATCATAGGGACGTGTATTGGCACCCGGAGGCCAGGTGTCAAAATTGATCAGCATATTTTTTTGCTTGAATTCCTGAAATTGCGGCGTTTTAGGGGCAAATCCTGGCCAGGAAACAATAAACAAGTGGGCATGCAAAAGGTGTACGCTATCTACCATCAACTGTGGTTTCGGATACGTGGTAGCATCAAAACTCATCGCGTTCCAGTTATCGTCCTTACCCCAATATTGCCAATCCTGCACGATACCATCTAAAGGAACTTTTAACGCGCGGTATCTTTTAACTACGTCAACAAGTTCAAATTGTGTTTTATAGCGTTCGCGCGACTGGTTATAGCCATATACCCATAAAGGCATCATAGGCGCTTGCCCTGTAAGGTCACGCATCTGGGTAACTACACCATCGGCTCCTCCTCCATACATAAAATAATAATCTGCACAGTTGCCAACTTCCGAATCAAACGCTGTTTCCTGTATATTGTCGGTAAAAGTGGTAGGGGCATAACTGTCCCAATAAATGCCATAGCCCTTTACCGATTGAAAAAAGGGGATACAAACCCGCGTGTTTTCGTTACGCAAATACACCTTTTGTCCACGTTGGTTCAATTTACCATTAGGTTGTTGCCCAAGCCCATAAATAACCTCGTCTTTATCTAATATAAAAGCTTGCCGTACATCAAAAGATGCCTCGTTGCCATCTTTAACATGCGTAAACTGTGTGCCGTAATCCTTCTCGGTAAACAAGGGTACGCCGCTAACAGCAGAAACAAAGCTGACGCCGCCTGTTTTTAAATTTAATTTTACCTCAACAGCGCTGCTTTTTAAAGTTACCGTATCGTGTTGGGCACTAATATCAACCTGTGTTTGCTGCGGCTTTTTTATCACGGCCAGGCTTTCTTTTTTCAGTACGTTTCCTTGAGGTTGCTTTAATACACGCACAATTTGTGGTGAATAAAATTGAACCTCGATAGCTATCGATTGCGTAATTGTTTTAACCCCCTGCCCCAAACGCTGATATGATTGCGAAAATGCGATGCTGGTATAAGCTATAAAAAGCACAACCGATAAGTACAAGGTTTTTTTCATAATTGTTATTGCCGGGTATTAGGTAGTGAAATATCTGTGAACAGATCACTATTGGATAATAATTGTAATAATTACATTTATTTTACTAACGTAGATATACTATATGATAATTGCAAGTCATTTGAAAAAATCAGGCGATCATATTATTACACTGGCATCAATTTCTACGATAATTTTTTTTAATCTGATAACTGCGCAACTTTCCTGTTACATAACCAATGATGAAAAAATTCTTTCCAACTTTGAATAAAGTTGCGTTATTGATATTATGCGTGTGCTAAGTATCCCTTACTTCTTATTTCTTGCGGCCTTAATGTTGGCAGCAAAGCCATTCGTGGGATTTCACGCAGTTAAAAAAATTCAGGAAGGAAAACCGATCCGTGTTTGTGCCAAAGCATTTACCAAGCGTAAGCAGGAATATATAGAGGATAGTACTTTTGATGTTACAACTATCCAAAAACAGTTGGCCAATCCATTTTTGGCCCTTACATTCCTGTTTACTGCCTTATTAAATATTTTATTTCCAACATTTAACAAAGCTAAACGGGTTACTGCCGGCATTTTATCAAACATTCATTTAAGTTTATCCCCTCCGCTGCATCGATACCTGCTTTCAGGCAAATTAACTATTTGATCTTCCTTCTTAGGCCACTGTTTGGCTGGCCTCTCTTAACCGCTTAACTGAGGTTATTGTATTCCTTTTTCTAATTTCTTAATTACCCAAAGATGCACTATGTTAAAATATATGGGTGCGCCGCATTGATGCTATTATCAGCCATTGCGGTCCGTGCCCAACACCGGGTTACGCTGAAGTACCTTCTTAATAAAGTTGATCAAAAAGCGCCTGCATTAATTGCTGATTCTGCTGCTATTGCAACCAGGCAAGCACAAGCTATGGAAATCCGGGGCAATTGGCTTCCTAATTTAAAACTGAATTATCAAACCGATATAGGTACTAATAATAATACCGCCGGGCCATACTTTGGCTTTGGCATCATCCCATCTAACTCGCGGGGAGTACGTGCTGAAAGTAATACTTCGGCTGTTTTAACTAATCTGGGCATAGTTGCGCTGGATTGGGAAATTTACAATTTCGGGGCTTATGCGGCCCAGAATAATGTTGCCAGCTCAGATATTGCCGTAGAACAAAACCTGTTCCAGCAATCAAAATACAAATTACAAGCCTATACCATTGGTAATTACCTGCAACTGATGCGCTTGCAGGATTATTTAACGATCCAGTCCCGCAATATTGAGCGTAACCAGCAGATCAGGCGGTCTATTCAATCGCTTGCTAAAAGTGGTATCAGGCCGGGCGTTGACACCAGTATAGCTGAAGCCGAGCTATCAAAAGCAAGATTAACTTATATTGAACTGGATAATCAGCTTAAACAAACACAACTGCAATTAGCAGCTGTTAGTGGCTTACCTTATCAAAGCATTGTACCGGACACACTGGCCGAAACGCGACTGATTTCACAAACTAATGTCCCCCAACTGATGGTTGCAGATACCGCAAATCATCCCATTATCAATTATTATAGGTCAATTGTTCAAAACAGCCGGCAGAAAGAGGAACTGGTTAAGAAACAATACAACCCTAAGATTTTACTGGAAGCTGCCGCCTGGGGGCGTGGCTCCAGTATAGATGGTAACGACCATTTTAATGATCTTTCCAGCGGTTTTGGGTTCGACCGAAACAATTACCTTGTTGGTGTGGGTGTCTCTTATAACCTGTTCGACCTGCGCCGTAAACAGCTTAAACTGCGCACGCAAAAAACGGCGACCGACTATGCGATAAAAAAACTGGACGAACAGAAATCATTATTGGCCTTAGGTGTCAGTCAGGCCGATGTAGAACTTAATACTGCTAAACAGCGCCTGGTGGAAATTCCCAACCAACTAAGGGCTGCTAATGCGGGTTATCGTCAAAAACTATCATTGTATAAAAATGGCTTAACTGATATTATCGAACTTAATGCGGCTTTAAACATTTTATACCGGGCCGAAACTGATTACGCGCAAGCCCGGTTCATTTACACCAGCGCCTTGTTTCAAAAAGCGGTTACCGTCAATCAGGTCAATTACATTTTAAACCTTTTTAATTAAATTATTATGTCAATGGTCACCGCCGCACTTAAACGGCCTATTACCGTGGTAGTAATTACCATGAGTTTGATGATCTTCGCCGTGCTTAGTGCCATAAATATCCCTATAGATATCTTCCCGCAGTTAAACCTGCCTACCATCTATGTCATCGAATCCTATGGCGGTATGTCGCCTCAGCAAATGGAGGGTTTTTTTAGCACCCGTTTGCAGGATCAGTTCCTGTATGTAAACGGCATTAAAAATATTTCTACTAAAAATATACAGGGGCTTACCATGCTTAAGATCAGCTTTTACGAAAGCACCGATATGGCAGAAGCACAAGCTCAGGTAGCCTTACAGGTAAACCGCGCCATGAAATTCTTCCCGCCGGGAGCCTTACCACCACAGGTAATCCGGTACGATGCTTCATCTTTGCCGGTAGGCCAGTTAGTATTATCCGCTCCCGGCCGCAGTCTGAAAGAAATATACGATATGGCAGCTACCCGTATCCGGCCTATGTTTGCTTCGGTGCCGGGATTATCAGCCCCCCCGCCTTTTGGCGCCAATTCGCGCTCTATCACCGTGAGTGTCGATCCGGCCAAATTACGCAGTTACGATCTAACGCCCGATCAGGTAGTGGAGGCCTTGGCTAAGTTTAACGCCATGTCGCCGTCGGGTAACCTGCGCATCGGTAATACCATGTTTACAACTACTATTAACTCACTGGTTAAAAGATCTGAAGAGTTTGGTGATATCCCAATCAAAACTAAAAACGGCGTTTCGGTGCTGGTGAAAGATGTGGCGCGCGTGGCCGATGCTTCGGATATTACGGTTGATTATGCTTTGATCAACGGAAAGAGATCGGTATACATTCCGATAGTAAAAACAGCCAGTGCATCCACCTGGTCAGTTGTACAGGGCTTGAAAGCTAAATTACCTGAAATGCAAAACTTATTGCCCGACGACATTAAAGTATCCTATGAATTTGACCAATCTGTTTTTGTAATAAACGCCGTTAAAAGTTTAATGACCGAAGGAGGCCTAGGGGCTTTGCTTACCGGCTTAATGGTATTGTTATTCCTGCGCGATTGGCGAAGTAGTTTAATTGTAGTGATTACCATCCCGGTTTCTATCCTTTTAGGCGTAATGTTATTGGGCGCCTTCGGCCAAACCATTAATATTATGACCCTGAGCGGCCTGGCCTTGGCAATAGGTATCCTGGTTGACCAGGCGACTGTTACGATAGAAAATATTCATCAGCACCTGGAAATGGGCAAATCGAAAAAACTGGCTATTTATGAGGCCTGCGAGGAGATATCGTTTCCATTGTTGCTTATCCTGCTTTGTATCCTTGCCGTATTCGCGCCGTCCTTTCTTATGAATGGTGTCCCTAAAGCGATGTTTCTGCCATTGTCTTTGTCTATCGGGTTAACCATGATCGTATCTTATATTCTGGCCCAAACCCTTGTGCCAATATTAAGTAACTGGCTAATTAACGCCGCACAATACCAGCACTATCACCATGGCAAAATACATGCCCACGCCGGCGAGGCATTGAACCGCGAAGAAGAGCTACAGATAAACAAGCACTTGAGAGAAGAACGGGAACACCCGGAGGACAACGATTTTTTTGAAAAGGTAAAACTGCGTTTTATGAATATTATTACCCGGTGGATGCCTCATAAAAAACTTATTGTGCCCATATATTTAGTGGTGGTTATTGTTTTAGCTGGTATCGGTTTCATCGTTATCGGTAAGGATATGATGCCAAAATTGAACAACGGCCAGTTTATGATCCGGATTAAAGCGCCTGATGGTACCAGGCTGGAACGCACCGAAGATAAATTTAAACAGGTGCTGAACATTATTGATAAAACTGTTGACCATCATATCGAGATCAGTTCGGGTTATGTGGGCATCATTCCCAGCAGTTACGGCAGCAGTAACCTGTATATTTTTAATACAGGCACACACGAGGCCGTCCTGCAAGTTAAGCTGGACGAAAGCTATAAGGTTAATATGGACGAATTGAAAGATGCCCTGCGTAAAAACATCGGTCACGCTATGCCTAACCTGCGCATTACTTTTGAACCGATAGATATGACCGAAAAGATTATGAGCCAGGGGGCTTCAACCCCAATTGAATTACGGGTTGCGGGAAAGGATATGGCGCAGATAGAAACCTATGCAAATAAAGCGGTTGCTAAACTAAAGCAGATACCTTATTTGCGGGATGTGCAAATTGTTCAGCCACTGAATATCCCGGTAATAGCAATAACGCTTGACCGGCAAAAGGTATCACAGTTTGGTTTGACTGTTACAGATATTGCCAGGTCCGTAACTGCGAGTACATCCTCCAGTCGTTTTACCGAGAAGAACCAGTGGCTGGATGAAAACAAACAATACACCTATCAGGTACAGGTACAAATACCAGAGTATACGATGAATACTATAGACGAGTTGAAGGAAATCCCTCTCCTAAAAGGTCAAAATACGCCAACACTTGCCGATGTAGCAGATTTTAAAATGACCCATGCGCCCGGTGAATACGATCGTGCCGGCCCAAGGCGATTTTTAACAGTAAGCGCCAATATTAACAAAATGGACCTGGGTACAGCTACAGCCGATGTGCAAAAAGCTTTGAAAGGAATAGGTACCCCGCCCAAGGGATTAATAGCCGAATTAAAGGGAATGACCAACCTGCTTACTGAAACGATGAGTAGTTTACAAAGCGGATTGGGCTTTGCGGTATTAGTAATATTTTTATTGCTGGCCGCCAACTATCAATCTTTCAAGCTATCCTTAACAGTATTATCTACCGTCCCGGCAGTAATACTCGGTTCGCTGGCGGCGTTACTGCTTACCAGCTCTACCCTCAACCTGCAATCTTATATGGGGATGATCATGTCAACCGGTGTTTCCGTAGCAAATGCTATCCTTATTGTAACTAATGGAGAGAAACTACGGTTAGAATTTAAAGATGCTACACGGGCTTCTGTTACCAGCGCGGCTATCCGTTTGCGCCCTATCCTGATGACCAGTTTCGCCATGATGGCGGGTATGGTACCTATGGCATCGGGAATGGGCGAGGCCGGCGAGCAAACCGCGCCGTTGGGCCGTGCTGTAATCGGTGGATTGTTTGCCTCTACATTGGCCGCATTGTTTATTCTGCCCTTAGTATTTGCCTGGGTACAAAATAAAACCACTTATAAATCTCCATCCTTAATGCCCGAAGAAACAACAGCTATTAAAACCTCAGCTATATAAAACATGAAAATGAAATTGATCATATCAGCATCTATAGCATGCTTTTTTGCAGCCTGCTCTGGCAATCAAAAACCAGTTGACCTGACTGAAGCCAAAACGGCTGGCAGTAAAAAATACGAAATAGGTTGTATTACAGAAAAGGCCTTATCCAGTTATGCCCAGTTGCCAGGGCAATTAAATCCATTTAATGAAGTAAACCTATTTCCGAAAGTTAATGGTTTTGTAAAACAGATCTTTGTTGACCGGGGGTCGCAGGTCAGAAAAGGGCAACTGTTAATAACGCTTGAAGCGCCGGAAATGGAATCGCAGCTACAGGCAGCTAATTCACGCTATTTGCAGGCCCAGGAAACTGCCAACGCCAGCAAAGAAAAATATACCCGTTTAAAACAGGCCGCTGCCGAACCAGGTTCGGTTTCACCGCTCGACCTGGATAATGCCATTTCGCGCATGAAGGCCGACATAGCCATAGCAAATGCTGAAAAGTCCAATGTGGAATCAGTAAGGACAGTAAGTGGTTATCTTCATATTTATGCACCATTCGACGGCATGATCGTACAACGAAATGTTTCACCCGGTGCACTTGTTGCGCCCGGTAAATCAACCGACCAACCTATGCTGGTTTTACAGGATATCCGAAGGTTACGTTTAGAAGTAGCTATACCAGAGAATTATGTGGACAAGGTCGATCTCAAACAGCCAGTTACTTTTACTTTTAACGCTATGCCGGGCATTCAGCATACCGCAAAGATCAGTCGATTGGCCAACACATTGGGTAATATGCGTTCTGAAGCTATTGAGATAGATGTAATTAATAAAGATGGACAGTTGAAACCAGGTATGTATGGCGAAGTAAAAATACCCATGTTGTCGGGCGCAAAATCTTTAGTAGTACCTAACAGCGCTATTGTCCGCTCTACCGAAATGGAATATATTATTGTCGTCAAAAACGGCAAAGCTAAATTGGTGGATATCAAAGAAGGGTTGGCCAATAAAAATGCCACGGAAGTATTTGGCAATTTAGCAGCTAATGATCAGATTATTCAGAATGCCAGCGATGATATTAAAGAGGGTGACCTAATCAAGTAATAAGACGAGGCCACAAATAGTAACGGCAAAATATAAAAAACGCCCTTACAATACTGTAAGGGCGTTTTTGTGCGGAAGAAGGGACTCGAACCCCCACGCCGTGAAGCGCCAGATCCTAAGTCTGGTGCGGCTACCAATTACGCCACTTCCGCAGTTAGGATTTTTAGAGTTGGCAAAGATAGTATTAAAAAATTTAAGTAGGAAATGATTTTAATGCTAAAGCTGCTTTATACTGTTAATCAGTCCCATAAAATATCCGGGGGCATATAGCATCCGGCTACCATACCAGGAAAACATTTCGCCATCAACCAGTTTTATTAAAGCATTTGGCAATAACGCTTGCAGTTCATTAACGTGCTTTTGCTTAAATGGGTATGGCTCGGATGATAAAAGCACCACCTCAGGATTTGCCGCTACCAGATCGTTCACGGAGATTTGGGGGTAACGGGCTTGTTCAAAAGCATTGGTAAAGCCGCATCGCTGTAACATATCATCAATAAAAGTAAGCTTACCGGCAACCATATACGGTTTACGCCAAATAAAATAAGCAACGCGTAAACTTTGGGTCGGCAAGTGCAATTCATTAAAAGCAGTCATTATCGCATCATAGAGCCGCCTTGCGGGTCCTTCCCGCCCGGTGAGCACTCCAACGTCGTTTATCATTTGCAGTGCCGTAGTGAGGTTATATGGATCGCTAACATAGGTTGGGTATCCCGACATTAATTCCTCTAACTGCAAACGGTCGTTCTCTTCTTTATTTGCAATAATAAGGTCGGGGCCAAGTGATTTGATGAGTGGAATGTTCAATTGTTTTGTACCGCCTATTTTTACTGTATTTAGAGTTTTCTGAGTTGGATGGATACAGAATTTAGTTATGCCACAAATGGCACTATCAAGCCCCAGGTAATACAACAACTCTGTTTGGGATGGCACTAACGAAACAATACGCTTAGGCTGATTAGATAAGGTAATTTCCCGTCCTAATTGATCGGTAAGGGTAACCATGAATTAAAAAGCATTTGATTCGCCCCGCAAAGTATTCCAGATAGTAATTACTATAATTTTCATATCCAGCAGGAACGACCAGTTTTCCAGGTACCAAACATCGGCTTCTACCCTGTTCATCATCGCTTCGGTAGTCTTGGTTTCCCCACGCAAACCTTTTACCTGGGCCCAGCCGGTGATACCAGGTTTCATAAAATGACGCACCATAAACTGGTCTATCAACTTAGAATATTCTTCGGTATGGCTTATCATATGAGGGCGTGGGCCAACTACCGACATTTCGCCAAGTAATACATTGACAAATTGGGGCAGTTCATCAATATTGGTCCGGCGCATAAATGCGCCTATTTTGGTAATACGCACATCATTGCGGGTGGCCTGCATTTTATTCGCTTCATTATTAATGCGCATACTGCGAAACTTGTAACATTTAAATGGCAAATTATCCCTGCCCGACCGTAGTTGAACAAAAAATACCGGCCCGCGCGATTGCAGTTTAATAAGAATGGCCATTATAGGACAAAGCCAGCTTAATATAAATACAATAACAAAGCATGAAAACAGAAAATCAAAAAGACGCTTTACCATCCTGTTTAATATGCTTTCTAATGGTTCAGGCCGTACGGCTATAACAGGGATATGATCAAAGTTTTGTATAAACATTGATTTTTTTGAATTAATATAATATTCAGGAATTATTTTAAACCTGATAAGATGCTTATCAGCATCAAGCATTAGTTGTTCTATCTTATGTGAATCTGTGAATGGTAATGCGCAAAATATTTCATCAACCTGATTGGTTATAACGTAATCGATACAATTATCGGTAGTCCCCAGATATAACTTTTTATCAATTATATTATCGGGCTTGTCATCAAAGAAGCCCAAAACGTTATATCCTTTATCCCGGTTGTTTTTAAAATATTGAAACAGGTCGTTACCTATCCTGCCCGCACCAACTATTATAATATTTCGCGCATCAATTAATAAATTTCTATCGCTACGACGTATAGCCAGGAATATCAACTTCCATATCCCAACTAAAAAACCAAATAACGCTAATGAATAAAATAAATACTCACGAGTGATAAAATATGCTTTTGTGCCGATGATAATAATAATGGTAAAACAAATAAGGCAAACAAAAAGCAGATAGGTTTTAAATACACTTTGATAGGTGCGGATGGAATCCTTATTTAATACCTGTTCATATAACCCGGTAATATTGGCAGCTAATAACCATATTAAGTTAAAAACAAGTACTACTGGCAAATAATTTTTATTGCTTGCCCAAAATATATATGATTTATCAACGATAAGATACGCTATAACCATACTAATATTTAGTATAGTATAATCAATAGAAAGGTTAATAGCCTTAATAAAAGTAGCGTACCTGTAGATCATTCCTTGCCCGGGTAAGGTTTAAATTAATTTTCAGCTAATTTAATACAAAATAGCCGAAAATATCAAGGATACTAATATTACAATTGATACTTTTTTAGGCATAAGGATAATTCAATATTAAATAATTTCGTTTGGCAGATTACTTTTAAAATTATATGATTTTTTTATAAACCAATAATTTAATTATGCTGAAGAAAGAATATAGATGAGCTAATGGCGCAATCTTCACCTAACATAGATCATCAATTGCCGAACAAATAATATGGCCTATTAATATATGCGCTTCTTGTATCCGGGCGGTAATATCACTATCCACAGTTAGGCAATAATCACAAATATCCTTCATTTGTCCTCCGTCATTACCTGTAAAGCCAATTAATTTGCATGCCTGTTTTTTTGCCTCATGCAAACCAAGTATCACGTTTGGGCTGTTACCACTTGTTGAAATACCTATAACCACATCTCCAGTTTGCGCTAACGCTTCAATCTGGCGAGCAAATATGCGTTCAAACCCATAATCGTTACTTATAGCTGTTATTGCAGATGTATCGGTAGTAAGAGCAATAGCAGGATATGCTTTACGGTTTTTAACAAATCGTCCAGTAAATTCGGCTGCTATGTGTTGCGCATCACTGGCACTACCTCCGTTACCAAAAAGTAATACTTTATTCCCCCTTTTAATTGTATCTACTATCAATCGGCATATGGCCTCTATTTTATCAATAAAATTTTTTTCTGATAATTTCTCAATTACACGTTGGTGTTCTTGCACCTGGGCTAATATCTTATTCAGTTTTCCCATTTACACAATTAGCTTATATTGTTTATCTCATCTAAAGTTGCTACGGCGCTTCCAAATTTAGCCACAACCACAGCTGCCGCATGGTTGGCAAAATTGCAGGCTTCTTTAATATCCATTTTATTAGCCAAAGCAAACCCTAACGCAGCAATAACGGTATCGCCCGCACCTGTAACATCAAATACTTCGATAGCTTTTGTGGGTATTTTGGTAAGCTTTTCTTCATTATAAATTGCAATCCCATCCTCTGATAAGGTTACCACCACCGTTTTACAAGCGGCAATATCAGCAATTATTTTACAGGCTTGTTCCAAAGTGTCGTCATTTGTAATTGATATACCCGATGCCAGCGCGGCCTCTTTTTTATTAGGTTTAATTAGGGTTGCCCCTTTATATTTTGACAGGTCTTTATGTTTAGAGTCAACTATAGTGATCACTTTATACTGGTTGCATATTGCTAATAACTCCTTTACCAAATATGGGCTTAACACACCCTTGCAATAATCTGATATAATTAATACGTCAATGTCTGTAACTTTCTTTTTAAAAAAATCAATCAATTCATTAGCAATATCTTTATCGCAATAATGTTTATCTTCTTTATCTAACCGTAATAGTTGGTGCCTGCTTACTATTACCCTTGTTTTTATTGTGCTTTGGCGAGTACTATCCTTAGCCAGGTAATAAAAAGCAGGATGAGTATTTGAAAGTTCAGTATCTAATATTTTACTGGTAGTATCATTGCCGCAAATACTAATAATCGACGCTTCGCAGCCCAGCGCTTTAAGGTTTTTTAGCACATTACCCGCCCCGCCCAAACTATAAGCTTCAGTAGCAACATCAACCACCTGCACTGGGGCTTCGGGTGATATACGATCGCACGAACCATTGATATAGTGATCCAGCATAATATCACCAATAACACAGATTTTTATTTTCTTATTAATTGGGGTTTTAGTAACCGGCATTTATGAGGTATATTTTGTATGAAAAGCAAATATCGTTATAATACCATTGCATTGGAAGTTGTAATTGACAGATTTGAAAAAAAGGCCCTGGGGTAACAGGGCCTTTTTTTCTTTATGCGCTAATTGTTTATAGCGCCACCGGGATTTCCACATCAAATTCCTCAAATATGGAATTGTTGCTTTTATATTCCGGCACAATTTCTTTCATTTTTCTTACTACTATATGGTCATTATACATGCTTGAAAGTGAAATCAATTCGTTAACATGCTTGTTAATTTGCATGTACGATTGTTTCCGCACCTTAGCTATCATTATCTTTTCGTGATGCGTAGGCATAGTATTTTCTGCATCGTTCAATAACTCTTCATAAAGCTTTTCCCCAGGTCTTAAACCAGTAAAAGTGATTTTAATATCCTGGTCAACCACAAAGCCTGATAGACGGATCATCTTTTTGGCTAAATCAACTATTTTTACCGATTTACCCATATCAAACAAATATATCTCGCCTCCACTTCCCATAGATCCCGCTTCAAGTACTAAACGACAAGCTTCGGGTATAGTCATGAAATAACGTGTTATTTCGGGGTGCGTTACAGTAATGGGACCACCTTTTTGTATTTGTGCTTTAAACCTTGGTATTACCGACCCATTGGATCCCAACACATTACCAAACCGGGTAGTAATGTATTTAGTACGTTTTTTCCCTTTAATCTTATCAGTCATTATACTCATCCCATTGTTAATGATAATATTATCATTGGAATGAAAATCGATAAGAGATTGCACATACATTTCGGCAATACGCTTTGAGGCCCCCATTACATTTGTTGGATTAACAGCCTTATCGGTAGAGATCATTACAAACTTATCTACACCATATCGCATAGATAAATCGGCAATATTTTTAGTCCCTAATACATTGGTATTAATAGCCTCGCATGGGTTATTCTCCATCATTGGCACATGTTTATAAGCAGCTGCATGATAAACATAATTAGGAGTATACGTTTCAAATAACAAGGTCATTCTTTCCGCATTTCTCACATCCCCTATAAATGTAATAAAGCTACTATTTTCATGTCCAGCATCTTCCAGTTCTAATTGTAACTCGTGTAAAGCTGTTTCGGCAATATCATTTAAAATAATTACAGCAGGCTGGTATTGTATTAATTGCCTAACCAATTCAGAACCGATAGATCCTGCAGCGCCCGTAACCAATATGTTTTTACCATGTATTTGCTGATCGATAAGCACATTATTTACTTGTATAGGTTCCCTTTCTAAAACATCCTCAATTTTTATGTTTTGAAGTTGGCTTGGATTAAGGTGCCCGCCTATCCAATTTGTTATTGGCGGAATATTCAAAACGCGTACATTGTGTACTAAGCATATATCAACTATGGTATTTTTTATATTAATATCAACGTCCGCCTGAGCAATAATTAACTCATTAATCCTCTCCGAAATAATAATTTTTTCAATGTCAGCTAATTGGTATATTCTGATATTATCAACTTTCTTCCCACGCTTCCTTTCATCTTCGTCTATGAACGCCACAATATTCATATTTAGTCCAGTTCCCTGTTGATCCAGAATACGTTTAGTGGTTATTGCAGTTTCGTTAGCCCCATAAATAATAACACGTTTTTGATTAAGTTTCAAATTATTTATATAGCTAAACATATATTTTACCATTAACCGATAACTTATAAGTAATACAAAGCTAAACAGCACATTTATAATTATTACCTGCTCTATCCGGCTTAATGCAACATCAGCAAGCAATGACGATTTCGATATTATATAAAATGCTACATTACTAATCAACACTGAAAATAATATTCGAACAGAGTCCTGACCACTGGTGTATCTTACAATACCTGAATAAGTTTTGAGCATGGTAAACACTATGCAGTTGATAATCAGGAAAGTAAATAATATTTTATTTAATAAGTTGTAATCAAGATGGCTCAGTTCAAAATTATTACTAATAGCGTGAGCTGATATTAGAGATATTGTACAAAAAAATATATCTAAGAAAAAGATGATCCATCGGGGCACAATATTCATTCTATTTAACATAGCAGATACATTTAGAAATTAAGTAAAAGTAATAGGAAATTTTAAAAATCCGTCAATATAATTCTAAATAGGTTAAAATCTGTCAATTATAGCTTTAAAAATCGTAATATAAATTCCTGAAAGAGCTTCTTATCCCAAACGTTATAACAGAAGTATTGCTTGTTCCCAGCTTACTGTTTTCGCGTCTTGCAGTGTATCCAAACTCTAACCCCAAATTATTTTTTGGATTTAATAAGTAAAAAATATTAGAATTTAAATAATATAAATGTGTTTTAACGCCCTGACCTATAAAATTGCCATAATCGGCCGCCCTGTCTTTATAAGATAGATTTATATTCTTCCCATAATTAACACCTAAGGTGTCCTGGCCATATAAGCTATAGCCTACTTGCTCCCTGATAGAGAAGCGCTTGATATTATAATTTCCGATCATTAAAAACTCTCTAAAATTAGCTCCGTATGGGTGGGCTAACGATTGATTTAAATGACTATAATTTGTAGCAGTTTTTTGTGATGCATAAGTATATGGACGCACAGAATTTAATTCTGCCTGTAAATTAAGCCCCTTTATATTAAATGCCTCCAAGTATTTTAATCCTAATTGCTCGCCTTGTTTATTGGCCCAATAACCCGTTCCCGCAAATACTTCTTTAAATGTAAATTCATTTAATGCAAATTGTCCGTATAGTACATAGTGGTTCAAAAATTTATAGCTGCCTGTAAAACCAATTAGTGATTTACCTGGTGAGCCATTAGCCTGATCAACCGGGTGGGCAAATATGATTGGATTTAGGTAAGTAAAATCAATATCACCCGGCTCCCACATTACATTTTCAAACAAGCCGAAGTTTAGGTTTTTATTCGCATTCCAGCTTAAATAATGAAATATGCCATGTTTTTTCGGAAACGGTATGTCATCGTTAGCTACAATGCCATAGTCATCAGTAAACTGAGCATACATTGCCATATAACGTATGGGCCCAAGGGTTGCCGTTAGTTTTATAAAAGGATAGTTAACAGCGTTGTCCGATAACAATAATGAACGATAGCCATCACCAATAAAATTTTTATCATACCCCATCTGAATATTTAAAAAATTAGATGGTGTAAATGACAATGTCCCGCCTGAATAAGCGAAATCAAAACTATTATGTATTGTAGTATTATGAAGCGTGGCTTGGCCGGGTGCTACTTGGTTCTCATTAACAAACTTGGTAATATAATTGGCAAACTTTGCCTGATTTTCATATAAATAGGTATTAAAAGAAAATAATTTTTTAACCCCTATTACCCCTTTTACTTCAAACCCACGGGTATTAAGGTTCAATGAACGACTTCCCTCTTTTCCAATAGATAAACTGGGTAAAAAATCTGCCGTTAATTCAAAGTCCGGTCTTTTAAATTCAATTAAATGCTCAGTAAATATTTTCCGGTGCAGCCAACTTTTGGTTTGCCAATGCTTAGGTATCACAGGGAATAAAAGAGAATAATATTTAGCAGAATCAAGTGCATCGCCTACAATAAATGGTCGTATAGCTGTGTGATTGCGCTCGTTACCAGAAAAATAAATGTTTTTATCTATACGGTTATTAATATCATTACTTAATGGTATAATTTCAGACTGGGCTTTTGCAAAAACAGGGGAAATCAACAGACAAATAATTAATAATATAATTTGTATAATAGGCTTCATAAATAACTTGAAGTGCAAATAACATTTACCCAATGTTAGACTAGATAATAACTAAAGGATTAATCATGTTAATAATAATTAATTAAAACCTGAATGTTGCTTTCATTATAGTGAACACCCGCTCCAAGTCATTATCTGAAAGATTCGACCCGGATGGTAAACACAATCCATTTTCAAACAATTTATCGGATACATTGTTTCCAAAAAATAAACAGTTTTTAAAAACAGGCTGTAAATGCATTGGCTTCCATAGGGGCCTCGATTCAATATTATTTTCAAATAGTGCAAGCCTTAACTTTTCACGGGTAACACCATTGGCTTTTAATGGATCTATTGTTAAGGTCGATAACCAGCGATTACTAAAAAATCCTTTCGGTTCTTCTAAAAAACTAACACCAGGCGCCCCTCCAAAGTGGGTTACATATTGATCAAATATATCGCGCCTTTTATTTATCCTGCTGGGGAGCACTTGCATTTGCCCGCGACCTATGCCTGCGCTAATATTGCTCATACGGTAATTATAACCGATGTGCGAGTGCTGATAATGCGGCGCATCGTCTCGTGCCTGTGTAGCCAAGAACTTGCTCATATCAATATATTGTTTGTCTGATGATACCAAGGCGCCGCCACCCGACGTAGTAATTATTTTGTTTCCATTAAATGATAATATGCTCATTGTACCCATTGTACCACACATTTGTCCATTAATATGCGATCCTAAGGCTTCGGCGGCATCTTCAATTACTGGTATTTCATATTTACCAGCAATTTCAGTTATCTCCTTCATTTTTGCAGGCATTCCATACAAATGCACCACTATAATTGCTTTCGGCTTTTTACCATCTGCTATTCGGTTTTTAATAGCATCCTCTAAATAGTTAGGATCAATATTCCATGTATCTTTTTCACTATCGATAAAAACCGGGGTAGCCCCAACGTATTTTATTGGGTTTGCTGATGCCGAAAAAGTCATGCTTTGACAGAAAACCTCATCAGTGGGCCCAATATTTAACATAACTAAGGCTAAGTGTAACGCGCCTGTTCCTGAGCTTAATACTGCGACGTGTTGATTGCCTCCTAAAAAGTCTGACAAATCCTTTTCAAATCCATCAACATGCGGCCCCAATGGTGCCACCCAATTCGTATCAAAAGCTTCTTGTACAAATTGGTGTTCTGCACCACCCATATGCGGACTGGAAAGCCATATTTTAGAATTCATATATTTAAGATTTCAGAACCACACCGCCCCAAGAATAACCTACGCCAAACCCAGCGAGCATTATAGACATTTGTGGTTTAATAATTAATTGGGTTAAAGCTTCTTTTAACGTAATTGGTATGGTTGAGGATACCGTATTGCCGCAGTTTTCAAGATGATACATGAATTTATTCTCTTCAATGCCAATTTTTTTTCGTAAATGATTAAGCATATATTTATTAGCTTGATGAAAAATAAACAGATTGATATCACTTATTAAAAGATTATTTTTTTGAAGGGTAGAATGAACCAACTGTGGGACAGCCTGGCTAGTAAAATTAAATATTTCAGAGCCGTTCATATATAAATTATTCTCGTTGTGCTCATTTCCATATTCATCTTTAATTATATTCTCCGTAATATTAACAGGATACTTTGCTCCACCGCGTTTAACTATCAAGTTTTCGGCGCCACTGCCATCCGAACCTAAAACAAAATCTGCAATAGTTAGTCCTTCTCCAGATGATGATATAAGGGAAGCAGATGCGGCATCGCCAAAAATTGTCCTATTGCTTTTATCTTTGTCATAAATATACTTACTGTAAGTTTCTGTTGTAATGAGCAAAACGTTATTAGCAATATTAGCGGCTATAAGACCCTTGGCTAGGCTTAATCCGTATACATAGCCAGAACACCCTAAATTAAAATCCAGCGCTCCCGCAGTTGTGGGTATCCCTAATTTATGCTGTACAATACAAGCGGTTGTGGGTAAAAAATAATCTGGGCTTTGCGTACACAGTAAAATGTAATCAATTTCAGAAGGTAAGATTTTATATTCATCAAACAATTGCGTAGCTGCCTTTATTGCCATATCTGAGGCAAATTCATTTTTGTCCGCAATATGTCTTTTATATATCCCGGTTTTGTTTGATATTTTATCTATTGACCATTCTGGAAATATCTCATTTATTAGAACATTATCTAAAATTTGTTCAGGTAAATAATAAGAAATCGCTTTAATGTTAGCCTTCATTTCTGTATTAATTTTATATAAGTATTTTGAAATGCATGTACACGTTCTTCTTCTAAACTTAAAACACCCGAAAGATTAGTATGATTTACTCCTTTTTGAACTAATTGACAAATGGCTTTATCTTCTCCAAAAACCTCTCTATTAAATTCTATAACTGTTTGCTTATAAGCTGAGACGAATGCCCTTTTTGCATCATCTTTAATATAAGCCAAAAAAACATAGCTATTAAAACGTGTTTCGTTGGGGCTCAATGGTTCAATTAATGAAAAATTATATGAGCTCCCATGGGTTGTGGAGATTAATAAATTGGGGAAAATTAAAAAATGTTTATATCCATTAATATAATATTTACGTGGGGCAAAAATATTTTCAATTTTCTTTAAAGAATCATCTGTTCGTTTTATAAGTAAATCTGCATCCCAACTTGAATGGAAAGATGTAAAATTAAAATTCAATCCGCTTGCTCCCAGTTTCTTAAAAGTATTGGTATGAATTAAGCCTACGTGATAACTTTCAAGTGTATTTTCAACTATGATTTTCCAATTCGCTTTTATATCAAGTTGATTAATGTCTATCATTTCTTGGGTAGAAAGAGACAAATCTTCAAGCTCATTAAAATAATCCCCTAAATAATCATTTAATGAATGTTTTGAATTACTTAAATTCACAAAACATAAATTACCGCAAAAACTAATTTGATAACTTTTTAAACTTAATTCGCAAAGCTCATTACTTGAAAAATTTTGAAATAATGGTTTTTTAGGTATTCCTGTAGGTATACCGTCCTGGTTGTATGACCACCCATGGTATGGACAAACTAATGGTCTGTTGCCACTTGCTTCTTGTTGTAGTATTGAAAAGCGATGTGAACAAACATTTAAAAAAGCCATTATCTCACCTTTTATATTTTGTACCAGCACAGGAGTATCCGCTATTGTGCGGGTCAAATAATCGTTATGTTTAGTAAGTTGTGTTTTAAATCCAAAAAAATGCCAATGATTCTTAAAAATTAATTTTTCTTTCTGAAAAATTGATTCAGAGTAATAGTATTCAGGAGATATATTAGATTTCATACAGGGCTATTAAGTTAGTGTCAGACCTCCGTCAATTATTAAATTTGACCCTGTCATCCATTTGCTTGCATTGCTTAATAAATAAACAGCTAGTGCAGATACATCTTCGGGTTTACCGTATCCAAGCGGATATTCTTTTTCCTTATCATCCATACTACGATCAGTCGATACGTTTATTGACTGTTCTGTCATAGGTGTTATAACTATACCTGGACTTATGCTATTTGCCCTAATTCCCTGTGCAGCAGTCTCTGTCGCTATTACTTTAGTATATGCATTAAGTGCTGCTTTCGAGGCTGCATATAATGCAGTGCCACCGATACCTATAACCGATGCAATAGAAGAAATAAAAACTAATGACCCTTTTTTTTCAATAAGTTTATTCTTTAATAATTGCTGACTTAATATAACAGTACTATTAAAATTTATATCAAAAACTGTTTTAATTTTTTCATTTGTTAAAAATTTTACTGGTGAATATTCAACAATACCTGCATTAAATACTACACCATCAAAAGTATTTTGGCTTTTTATAAACGTTGTTACCTCTTGCTCATTTGTCAAATTTAAAGCAAAAAAATTATGCCCTTTGCCAGCTAATTCCGTAAACACATCTGATAATCTTTTTTTATCGCGGCCTAATATTGTAACTATAGCACCATTTTCAGCTGCATGTATTGCTATCTGTCTGCCAATGCCCGATGATCCTCCGGTTATTAAAATTCTTTTATCTTGTAAATTGAACATTATTATAGTTCTATTAAAGGTGAACAAACCAGCGAATCTACCTCTAAATACATAGCGCCCCAAGATAATCCAACACCAAAACCACACAGTATCAATTTGGCAGATTGCGCATTAAGATTTTCAGATAATTGTGTACTAATAGTTAAAGGAATTGTTGCACAACTTGTATTGCCAAACTTTTCAAGACAATATGGTACTTGCGCATCCGTTAATGCTAGTTTTTTTTTTATTTTGTCATTCATCATCTTGTTCGCTTGATGAAAAATAAAATAGTCAACATCTTTTGTTTCTATATTTAAATTACCAAGCAATTCTTTAACCACATGTGGCGCTTTGCTAATTCCGAAGGAAAACACATCCATTCCATCTAACATTAATTGATTCGCGCTTCTTTGTATCCCCTCACTAATATTTTTTGTTTTAATAGATTCTTCAGTTATTGTGTTTCTGTAAGCCCCGTCTTTTACTATTATACTTTCGGAACCGCTTCCATCTGAGTAAAGGTTGGCACTTATTGGTTTAGCGTTTTTATCATATGATAAAGCTGTCGCTGAACCAGCATCTCCAAACAATGGATAAGTGCTTTTATCAAGCGGAGAACATATTTTAGTAATTGTATCACCAACTAATAATAATGCTCGCATTATTGATCCGGATGATACCAATGCACATAAAGTTGTTAGTCCATAAACATATCCTGAGCATCCGAGTGATATATCTAGGGTTAAACAGGTTTTATTTAAATTTAATTTGTCTTGGAGTATCGGAGCAGTAGATGGTAAAATGTAATCAGGTGTTTGTGTTACAAATATTAATGCATCGATTGAAGACTTTTCCCAATTTAAATCCTTAATCAATTGTTCAGCAGCGGCTAAGCACAAATCACTTGTACAAATATCTGTATTAGCAAGTCTTCTTTCCCAAATGCCTGTCGTTATTGATAATTTTTCAGCTTCAGTTTTAGTCAAACATTGGCAATCCTCAACCTTCTGTTTACTTTTAGGGACACTCGATGCGATTCCGTCTAATTTAACATTTTGAAAAGTTAAAAATGCCATAATATGTCTAAACTTTTGATTTTACAATTTCAAATAAGTCAACTATAGAGGTTGCGTTCTTTATATCATTTCCAGATAATTTCACATCGTATTCTTCATCTACCATTGCGATAATTGATAATGCTGTAAGTGAACTCCATTCTTCTAAATCTTTATAATTTGTATCGCTCGTTATTAATTCAGGCTCTGTTTCGTCAAACTGAAGTGCAAAATTTTTAACAAAAATTGTTATATCCATATTATTTTAAGTATTAAAATTAAATTTTTGAGCAGGATTGCCAATATATAAACTATCGTTTGCAATATTCCTTGTTACAATGCAGCCGGGACCAAAGGTATTTTTATTGCCGATTTTTTTTGCAGGAATTATACCAGAATTAAAGCCAAAAGTATTAGAGTCGCCAATTTTAACATTCCCGGAAATTTGAATATTAGGATGAAAAATATTAAATGAGCCTATTTGGACATGATGCCCAATTGATACCCTAGTATTAAATATATTAAAATCTCCTATATTAACGTCGAAACTAACCAATCCTAACATTCCAATCACATTCCCCTTACCCATAGTAACCGAATCTTTATTTAAATATGAAACAGATGGATGTATAATATTGGGGAAACTGATTTTCGGATTATCAATTTTTTGGTAAATATTTTGTATTGCAATAGTATTTCCTATCGCAATAATAATTTCCAATTTGTAAGCAACTGCATTCAAAAAATGAATATTACCTGCAACTTTCCCATATTTTACTACCGTGCCTTGGGGCAACGAATCATCAATAAAACCGATAAAATCCCATTCTTTTCCTTGTTGCTTAAGTATATCAGTAACATTTAAAAACACCTCCTGTCCTAAAGCACCAGCGCCGTATATACCGTATTTTGTCATCTAATTTATTTACTTTAAGGCCTACCGCAAATATACATTTTAATTATTGCCGTTAAATGCATCCATGGTAACATTATCCCCTGCATTTACATCTCCTGATTTAAGAACTTTCAAAAAAGTATAAAATATAATTTTCAAATCTAACCAAAAGGACATGTTCTCAACATACCAAACATCTAAATCAAATTTTTGTTGCCAGCTTATTGTGTTTCTTCCGTTTATTTGTGCCCACCCTGTTATCCCTGGTTTAACATTGTGCCTCCTTAATTGAAATTCATTATATAATGATATATATTGAGGCAACAACGGGCGAGGACCAACTAAACTCATATCACCTTTTATCACATTTATTAATTGTAGCAATTCATCTAACGATAACTTTCTGACCAATTTTCCCACCGGAGTTAAGCGTTCAGCATCCGATAAAAGGTTCCCTTTACCGTCCCTTTTATCATTCATTGTTTTAAACTTTATTATTTTAAATATCTTCGTGTTTAGTCCCGGTCTGGCTTGTAAAAAAAACACATTCCCTTTATTGCCAATAAGTAAGCAAATTGCCGTACAAATCAATATTGGAAATAATATGACTATACCTACTATGGCTAAAGTAAGATCTGTCACTCTTTTAAAAAAACATTTATACATTATAACATATGCTTCATAATAGTTTGATAGGACTGTTGTACCAAATAGTTCTTCATCATAAAATTATTCCCATTATTGCCCATTTCTTGTCGCCATGCTATATTTTCACAATACTCTGCAATTAATTTATTAAATCCAGATAAATCTCCATTTAAACACCATGTTCCAAAATTATTTTTGACTATAGTATCACCAATATCTGTACTACTATCAGTTGCTGCAATAACGGGTAAGTGGCATTCGAGATATGATAAAAGGCGTGATGGAAAATTAGGTATAGTGAACCTTTTATCCAAAAAAATAAGCCCTACATCGCATGATAATAACAATTGATCATAATTCGCCTTAGGTAAGTTTTTCAGCAAAAGTATATTTTTGCTTTTTAGCTTGTCTATACTTAGTTTTAGCCTTAAATATTCAGTACCATCCCCAACAATTAAAAAAAAGGTGCCTGGCTTATTATTATTATGTATCAATATATCAATTAAAAAATCAATTCCTTGCGGTTTACCTAAATTACCGCCATATGCAAAAACTGTATCATTTAAGGGTATATTATATTGGGTTCTAATAGCAATACGTTCGACATTGGAAATAGTTTTTAAAAATGGCTCAATACTATTAGGATTAACTTCTGCCTTTTTTCCAACCTCTGTTTTATTATGTGAAGTTATATAGTCAACATTAGCAGGCGACATACATCCAATATAATCAGAGACACTGTATAGTCGTTTTTCTTTATTTTTAAAGTACCTATGTATGATCCCATTTTCTTTTATCATACCTAAATCAACTGCATTTTGAGGAAATATATCTTTGAGTAATAGATACGTAGTCGCCCTGTATTTGTATTTAATATATCTAATAACTTTTGTAAAAGTTATTGGTGGTGTCGAATATATAACCAAATCAAATTTCACATTATCATAGTATTTTTTAATGGATTCTAAAAATTGTGATTCTAATAATAATGTACCTATTCCCTTTTCAATCAGGCTTGTTTTTTGTATATTAAGAGTTTTAATACTCAGAATATGAACTCCATCTACTTTTGTTAAATTTGTGTTTTGTTTGTATTTCCTTTCTGTTGGGCAAGCGATATATACCTGATGCCCTTCATTTCGAAATTCACGCATTAAGTCTGTGTATATTCCTCTTTCTGAAATACCTGTTATCCGTGTAATAGTTAAAAATATAATGTTCATTAATTACCTGTTTCACTCCATACCGTTCGTTTTACATAATCGGTATAACTTATAATGATGCGCACTACTTTTTCTGAAACGTTAGGCATAGAGTAATCAGCCACCCTTCTAAAGTTCCTGTCTTTACCTATTTGTTGGTATTTAAGTTGTTTTAAAGCTTGCAAAATGCGCTCAGTATTTAACCCCACCATCATAACCGAAGCCTCTTCCATAGCTTCCGGCCGCTCATGCGCATCTCTTATATTTAAAGCTCGAAAATTTAAAGTTGATGATTCTTCAGATATAGTGCCACTATCTGAAAGTACCGCAAATGATCCCATTTGTAATGCATTGTAATCTATAAAGCCCATCGGTTTTAAAAACTGGATTTCAGGCTTCATGATTAATTGCTTGCTCTCAATCATTTTTCGCGTGCGCGGATGTGTACTTACGATTATAGGATACTTATATTTTTCGGCTACAATGTTAAGGCTTTCCATTAAATTTTGAAATTTTTTCTCATCATTAATATTTTCCTCTCGATGGGCCGATACTACAAAAAATTGATTTTCTGTTAAATTGAGCTTATTTAAAATATCTGAAGATTCAATACTTGGTAAATAATGATTTAAAACCTCAAACATAGGTGAACCTGTTTTTATAATTCGGTCTGCTGGTAATCCTTCGCGTAATAAATATTCTCTTGCAATATCACTATATGTTAAATTAATGTCTGAGATATGATCGACTATTTTTCTATTAGTTTCTTCAGGGACACGCTGATCAAAACAGCGATTACCCGCCTCCATATGAAATATTGGGATATGTCGTTTTTTGGCAGGAATAGCACAAAGGCAACTGTTAGTGTCTCCAAGTACTAAAAAAGCGTCGGGGTTTACTTTTTCTAGCAATGGGTCAATATTAATTAATATTTGACCGATAGTTTCAGTTGCTGTTTGCCCTGCTGCATTCAAAAAATAATCAGGCTTAGGCAGGTTCATGTCGTCAAAAAATATTTGATTAAGTTCATAATCATAGTTCTGACCTGTATGCACTAAAATATGATCGATAGCATCAGATTGGTCTAATGCAATTAATACTCTTGATAATCGTATAATTTCTGGCCGTGTACCAACAACCGTCATTACTTTCATTTTTTTTATCATGTTGGTAATATTATTTAAACCGTTTCAAAATAAGTATCTGGATCTTCAGGATTAAAAAATTCGTTTATCCAAAAAATAGTATATAAATCTTCCCGTCCTACATTTTTTATATTATGGGTATACCATATTGGCATATCGACATATGCAGGCTCATCACCGGAAAGATGGAAATTGATTGTAGTGTTTGAACCAATTTTTCTTAATTGAATCAATGCGTTACCTTTAATTACAGCAAACCGCTCTATTTTTCGTGTATGAAAATGATTACCGCGAGTTACGCCAGCAAAGGTTGTAGAAAATGAGATCTGCCCACCAGTGTTCAACCTTATAATTTCAACAAATGCCCCCCTATCATCTGCGTGTGAAGTTAATTTAATAGGGTAATATTTATCTAGATCAATATAACTTCGAAACGTATTAAATAAATTAATCTCAAATTTCGTTCTTAATAGTGGTACAATGCCCAAATCCATGTATTGGCTTTTATACCCTTGCAAAAGGTTTAATATTTCTGAAACTTTATATTCATCATGGTGAGGTATTGTTATTAAATTAGTTTTAGGTACATTTTTAATTATTTCAATTATTTCTGATACCAAATTTCCAACATATATAAGCTTTATACTACTGTTATTATTAATTTGAGGTTGTTCGGCGTTTACAATTTTATGGCAAAAGGTTGCTATAAATGAATTATAATTCGGAGCACCAAAAGGTCCGAATACATTAGGAATTATCATTGCTGTAAAATTAGCCTCTGCTTTCTGAGCCCAGTCGAATAAGAGTTCTCTTCCATCCTTTTTACTTTTACCGTATAAATTATCGCCTTCTTCTTGAGAAGATGAGGAAAAGAGTACATGTGCTTTACTATTTGTTGCGCTTAATGCATCAATTAATTTTTTAACTAAATTGATATTATTATGATATATTGTACTAGGATCAGGATGTCTGTTCATGGCAGCTAAATGCACAATAACATCACATTTGGCAACAAATTCTTTTAACTTAATTTCATCTTTAAAAAAATCCCGACGGAATTCAACTCTTTCATACTCGTCTTTGAATAAGCCAAGTGTATTATATAAGTGTTGTCCAATAAACCCATTTTGTCCTGTAATACCTATTTTAATCATTATATATATTTGTTACATGAACCTACTTATTTACCAATAATAATAAGTCTTATTAAATTGGCACCTCATGAAATTGAAAAGTTGAGCAGTTGATTTATATTATTAGTTGATTTGCTTTTCTTCAAATATTTTACTAAATCAACCTGGAGATATTCGAATTATTAGTGTAATTAGTAATGTACTCATTTTGGAGCTTTGCCAGTCCGGGTTAATCCTAGAGCGGAGTATTTAAATTTATTATCCATATTACGAGGGATATTAAATAGCTTCACTATCACCTAAGACTTCTTTCCTCACTATTGGTAATTTTGATAAAAGTAATTTAATACCCTCAACGCCTAATCGTGCTGTGTTATGTGAATGATAATCTTCGATCATTGAAATATCTAGTTCACCTTGGGAAAAAAATTGATTATAGTTTAAATCCCTGTTATCTGCAGGTATCCTATAAAAATCGCCCATATCTTCAGCTTTTTTCATCTCTTCTCTTGTACACAAAGTTTCATATAATTTTTCGCCATGTCTGGTACCTATTATTTTAACTTTGCTGTTTGCTTTACATAGCTCCTTCAATGCTGTAGCTAAATCGGCAATAGTGCCAGCAGGTGCTTTATTTACAAATAAATCTCCTTGGTTACCGTGTTCAAATGCAAATAAAACTAATTCTACAGCCTCTTCTAATGACATTAAAAATCTAGTCATATTAGGATCTGTTATTGTTATTGGATTACCTTCCTTTATTTGTTTTAAGAATAATGGTATTACAGACCCACGCGACCCCATTACATTACCATAACGTGTTAAGCAAATTACGGTAGCATTATCAGTAATATTCCTGGATGCTGCTATAGCCACTTTTTCCATTAAAGCCTTTGAAATCCCCATAGCATTTATAGGATATGCTGCTTTGTCTGTACTTAAACATATAACTTTTTTTACCTTATGGGCGATAGAAGCATCAATAACATTCTGCGTACCAAAAACATTAGTTTTAGTAGCTTCCAATGGAAAAAATTCACAAGAAGGTACTTGCTTAAGTGCTGCTGCATGAAATACATAATCTACTCCACGTATTGCCTTTTCAATACTTGAATAATCGCGCACATCACCAATGTAGAATTTCAATTTTTCATTCTTCAATTGATTGCGCATATCATCTTGTTTTTTTTCATCACGGCTAAATATCCGTATTTCGCTAAAATGGTTGGTGTTCAAAAAACGGGTTAATACTGCATTGCCAAAAGATCCGGTGCCGCCGGTTATTAACAGGGTTTTGTTGTTAAGCATATTAATTTATTAAAAAATATTATATATTGTGATAAAGCCAAAGGATTCCACCATTTATATTGACAACTAAATGCTAGGTGTTATTAAGCTCGATACTTATATAGTCAAAAATTTCTTGTGGAGTTTTTAATTTTTTGAAATCGTCCGGCCCAATTATGATTTGATAATCATCGTTTATAAATGCAATTATTGAAAATCGTGTTAACGAGTCCCATGTATCCAAACTTTCAAATTCAGTATCAAATGTTAAACTATCGGCATCACCCTCTTCGAATTGCTCCTTTAGTCCATTCAAAAAAAAGTCTTTATTAATCATAATATTTAATTTATTGTAAACACTTCAGTATCAAAATCATTATTTTTTAAGCCTATATTAAAAGATATCAAAGAACTAGAATTGTTATCTCCCGTTGGAAAAGCTATTACACCGAACTGAAAAATAAGAAATGGAAAAAAATCTTTTTCATTTGTTTTAAGTGTTTTAAATCCTTTTAAGATATTTCCCCCTACAATATGCACTTTATTATCTTTTACACCAGGCCCTGGTTCACGATCTAAAAACATCTTCAAACGACCTTTAGATAAACTGTTTCCTTCCACTGATGTTGAAATAAATATATCATCTTTAACCCTACAACCATATATCGCTGGTCCATTAATCTCACAAATTAATTCTGAAACCCACCCCTTGTCTGTGTTTTTAAGTAAACGAATAGAATTGGTTTCAAATTGGCTATCAGTAGCATAAATAAGCCCCTCCTTTTGTGGATATGCAACACAAGCACGGTATATTTGTTTGCCAACTAAAATTGGTTTAACAACTTTAAAATTATCTTGAGCCATCCATATACCCGCCCCATTTTCAAAATCGCCAGTTAATATCCATACGCAGTTAGTATAGTTGTCTGGAATAATTGCATGAACATGATCTACTGTTTCTTTGGGAAATGTGTAAACAATATTCCAGTTTGATTGACTTGATCTTGAATAGATATGAACGGGGCTTTTATTAGGGTTAAAAAAATACTCGCCGAAACAAGTAGCGTTTGTAAAGCCTTTTATATCTTTAATATTAGCAATATTTAGTGGCCTATTCCCTCGTTTAATATCTAAGGTCTCAAAAAATGAACCATCAATTATATTAAGCTCATAAATTTTTTTGTTGAAAACTATCAGTACTTTATCATCGCCTATTGGTATAGCGTACCGTACTCCAAGTCTGAAAATTCTTGCTAAAATTCGAAACCTTGTAATTGTTGCGATATATATATTAATTGGCAACGTAGTTAACTTACGTTTAGAATTTCTTTCAATATTATATATATATATAATATTACTTTTAGAAATAAGTAACTCATTATTAGCTATAAAGCATAATGGAATTGTATTGCTCAGTTTTAATCGGAAAGATATTTGCATTATTTTATGAATTTTTTAATGCCAAAATAAGGATATCCTGTTTCATTCTTCGAGTTCAAATACTCAATAAGCACTTTTGAGTCAACCGCTTCAATTAATACACCATCAACTGTTAAACTTTTTAAAATACCTTCATTTAATAGGTCCTTACATAATGTTCGTTCGGCAAAATATCTAGATCCCCATATTGGTCTCCTTTCTTTCACTGTTGTAAGAATTTCTGTACCATCTACATCTATTATTTTAAATTTTCTTTTTCGGTACCAATTTGGTATTGGCCATTTATCACCCATCATATCTTCAGCAACATGAATAATTGTTAAGCTATGTGTTAAATCAATTCCTATGCCCACTACTATCGCATCATTATCCACACAATATTTCCATGCCGAATTTATTCCACAACTTGTACCCAAATCAGTAAGATTATCTTTAACCATTTCTTTTGCTTGCTTTCCTATGGCCACTACTGGATTTATTGGGAATTTACTAATTAATGCATCTTTATGCCTTAACATAAAGAAAGGTAAGGTACCAGTCCAAACTCTAGATTTTTTTACATTGTAAGTTACAACCTCATCACCATAATCCTTATCCAAATCATTTAGATGTTTAACTTCTTCAGGAAACCTTCTCGCTGAATTCATAACCAAAGTACCGTTATCTCCTATAAGTGATATTAATTTATCAATTACTTGTAATGGAGATAATCCTGTGCCTTCTAAAACTTCATAAGATGAGTGTAAAACCAAAATCCTACCTTCAGAAACTCCTAAAGTTTTTAGTGCTGTACTTATTTTTTCAAAGTCAGTTAATTGGCTCACTTGAACTTTGTTTTTATTAAACTTCGCTAAAAACTTAACATTATTTTTATAAAGTTTACGTACAAACAATTCTATTTTGGGGGATAGTGATAAAATTGAATTTTTAACTCCCTTATTAGCCATTATAACAAAGTTTAGTTATTGAACATGTTTTAAATATTTTAAATAATATTTATATGACTGTTTAGAGTATTTATACATTTTTTTGACTCCAACTTTTCCTATAGAGGTATGGTCATGATGCGTAACTAACAAATCATGACAGTATAATGTTGTTCCATTCACACTTAATACCTGGTTTGCTAAAATACCTTCTTCGCCCATTAAAAATACGGGGGCATCTAATTCCTTAAAATAATTAAAAAAAAAACTTGTAAGTATGTAGCATGCTCCATAACCCATAAGTATCGTTTGGGTTTGGTTATACCCTACCCTATCTTCAGAAACTAACCTGGGTTTTATTCTGTTATATAGTAACTGCAGGAACGATGCAATGTAATAATTCATAAAATAAACTCTTCTGTATATCTTTTGTATTGCTGAAAACTTATTTACAATATGCGGGTTTTGGTGTACACCATCAATTCTGATAATATTAGGAGCTAAAACTAATGTGCTATCTTCAATATTTAATTGCTCTAAATTTTTCAAAATATTAACATCAAATGTCAAATCATTATTGCTAACAAATATAAAATCAAATTCCTTAGGCCTTATAGCCTGTATGCCCAAGTTTAATCCTTTAAAATATCCCACATTAGTTTGGCTTTTAATTAAAATCATTTGTGAGTGATTCAATTCCTCAAGTGCCTGAACGTCATGTTTTTCTGATGCATTATCCACCACTATAATAATAACTTCATAGCTCCCTTTTATATTTAAAACACTTTTTACATATTCTTGAGTTATTTTTGAATTGTTATAATTAACACAAATAAAGGCGACTTTCATTAAGACAATATTATTTTATTATTTTGGGAACAATTGGTGAAAATTTAATTTTAGCTATAAAAATTATTAAAGGGCTTAAGAAACAGCTTAAAATAAATGAATTAAATTGAGTTAGTGGGGCTATAAAACTGAACATCATATATGTATATAAGGTGATACAATATGAAATACTAATCAATGATCCTTTTAGGCTATTTGTAAAGAAGTAATTGGATACAAGCCCCAATAATAATGCCCATATCATTAAACCAACTACCCCAAAATCTTCCATTAATGGCCTAAAAATACTATATATATTTCCAGTTAAACTTGGGGATACCTTTAAATATTGATTATAAACCCCTGGTTCAGATCTAGCAATTCCCAAAATATCATACAATGAACTGAATGTATAACGCCCATACGTTAAATTCTCAGAGTATGGCCTTATTGTATTTAAATATGCAGCAAAACCAGCTACACCCCCAAAAGCATATACACTAAAAGAGGCAGATGTATCTTCAATTTTTGAATTATTTACTTCAAAATTTTGCTGCCTAAACGATTCTACCAAAACAAACACGGTTATCAAAATCGGTACAATTATTAAAATTGGCTTAAATAATTTCAATTCAATGTTTTTTGACTTTTTAGTAAATAATCTAAATATTTTACCAGCGAACAATTGAAATATCAATATTACTAACCCCGCCCTTGCAGCTTGACTAAATGACATTATTACCACGCTCAGGAATGGGATAATTTGGATCCAGTTAAATCCAAACTTCGTATAATATGTCATTGATAAATTAATTGCCGTATAGCTAAGTAAACCCAATATCAATGAAATAACAGGTATACTTATGCTTCCAGCATATAATGATTCACGAATAAGTGAACCAGCGATTAAGAATTGTGCAAAAGATCCAAAAAAATCAATAAATGCTTTTAAATAAATTATTGAGCCTATTAATGACATCAAGCTTATTAATATTGTGTATTTTTTTAGCCTTTTTTTATAATCATCGCTTGTGTAATAAGTGTAGCTTACAGTGGGTACCCACTCTTTTCTTAATATCCCATAGGCTATTAACTCGCCGATAAACAAACAGCACACAAAAACTGAAATGTAAAATGCGGCTTCAAAACTAAAATAAAAATCAGGTGCCATTATTCTCATTAATAGTAAAATAATAATCCATATCCCACAAAAAACACCTGTAGGTGATAAATAGCTAGTTGCAAACATCTTTCGCATTTGCGAAACAATAACCAATAAGCCTATTAAAAGCAGATAACTCATCTTTATATATTATCGGTATTACTAAGTGGCCTCTTTTTAAAAAGGGGAGCGAATAACAATTTAATATCTTGAGAACGGCTTAAAAAAATCAAGCACATTATACATGTATATACAAATTCATACAAGTTTGTATAATGATTTTTTAATGTTTTGCGTAACAATAAATCTATTGTAAATATAACTGTTACACACAGTAACACAGATGCTATGAATTTGATTTTAAGTTTTGGCTTTAAAATGCTCTTTGAATAATAATATACTGCTATTAAATAAGTAACCTGGCAAACAAGATTAACAATAACTGCACCTGTTACGCCATATAATGGTAATATCACAAAATTTAAAACAAAGCTTAATATAGCTACACAAATTGATATTTTGCTCATTAAAAGTGTTTTGCCTGTAACTTCAAGTGCTTTGTGAATATACATTGAAATTGTCCCGATAAATATAGATAATAGAACTAAACACATTAAGGTTGTATTCAGCAAATATTTAACAGATACTATTGTAGTCATAATCCATTTACCCGATAATATTGTAAGCACAAACGATACGAAAAAAAAAAGGATCAATATCCTTATATTTTGTTCTATTAGCTGTTCTATCTTATATTTCTCGTCGCCATTTTTCCACATGGTTATAATAATGGGATGCGATGCTAATAATAACGGCATAGTTAAAAAGCCCGACAAACCAACGGCCAAATCTCTAAACGATGCGTAATTACCTACATATTGAACCACATTAAAATATTTAAATAATACCCTGTCACCAACGGTATAAAATTGTGAAGCAAAGAACCATACGCATATAGGCAGTCCATATAAAAGTATCTTTTTTGCTAACTCTGCACTAAATTTTTCCTTTATGTTATTAAAAGTAAGCATCTTGATAATTTTCGTGCAAAACAAAACATATATAGTAGCTATAAAATAGCTAAAAAAAAGCATAAACAGAATCAGCCATAATTGTTGCGGGAAAAACACAAAGCATATTCCAACACTTAATATTTGTATAATACTTTGTATAACGGTAGATGTAATCTGAACTGTAATAGCACGTTCGGCTTGTAAAAAACTATACAATAAATTTATGAAAATCTGAAAAAACATAAGTAATAGCGCACTTATTATTATCTCTATGCTTATTTTACCAAAAAAACATATTATTATAAAACCTATCGAGGCAACAAGAAACAATATTATTTGAAGACCAATAATATTAATTTTCAAATCGTCCTCATTTTTTTTATTATAAAAATCTGGATAAAAGTAGATAATAGAACTATTGATCCACCCCCCCGATAATTGCATAAATAGTAATACGCTTGCTATAACAAAAGAATATGTAGCGTATAATGCCGTAGATAAACTACGTGTTAAAAAATAAATTGTGAGAAGTCCAGATACTGCCGGAAATATTTTTACAGGGAGGTATTTAAGCGTGTCAGATTTAAGTGCACTTTGATTACTCATGTTGCCAAATTTGCAGGTTTAAACGATGCATATAATATATCGTCGAAATTAAACCACTACTTTATTTTTTTAATAAAAAGTATCACAGAAATAATAAATCCTGCAATGAATGCACCTTTAATTCCTGAATATAACTTACTAACTTTTATTCTTTCTAATGGTAATATGGGTTTATCAATTACTTGAATTAAAGGTGTTTCTTGCAGTAAGGACATTTTAGCTATAGCTAAATTTTTAACCAGCTCAGTTAATATTACAGTGTTAAATTGAATATCAACAGATTTGCGTTGTGAGGGTACGCGTAATGTTTGAAATAATGGATTAGGGTTAGGGTTAGCATCTGTTGATGAAGCCACGCCTAGAATTGCTGCATTTAATAACGTGCGAACAGAATCTACCTGATACTGCAATATACTGACATTTTTGGCAGATTTTGTCGTCTTGGTTTGTATATAAAAATCAGACACTACTTTTTCCAATACTTCTGCAAAATATTTAGAAAAAAGCTCGTTAGTTGAAGTAACCTTAATAGAAACTATACTTAACTTCTTATCTAGTTTATCTACTGATAAATTGTTTTTTATAATATTTCTGTGAAAAACACCTATAATACTATCTTGTTTTAACGTAAATTTATCCAGATCTGCACCTGGTGAAAACTTGATACTTTCTAAGCCCGGCTTTCCTATCCAATTATCTCTAAATTTATTAAAATTTATATATAAATCGATCAATGTCTCCTTTTTACCATCTACATATACAGGAGATAGTAACGTTTTTTCTATTATAAGTCGGGATTTCATTAGCTCTAATAAATTATCGCCGCTAAATTCACCTCCCGCCCCGCCGCCACCTAAATCTATACCAAATTGACTGGCTAAACTCAAAGCACCACTAAATCCTCCTACTGATTTGTCATCCTGTAAAGCAAAACTTAACTGAGCTATAAAAATAGGCTTCTTAACATATCCATAGATGAATCCGCCCGCCCCTCCTATAAAGCTTGCAATTAAAATAATAAACCATTTACTTAAAAGATATCTCCAAGCATTTTTTATTTTCGATAAAACTTCGATATATGATAGTCCATTTTCGTGATTTAGAGGTTGATAATTTTCATTCATAATAGCGAAAAAACTTAAATTGCTAGTTACTTTTATGTAAGCTTAATATACCTAATATTATCGCACCTAATGATGCAATACCTGTGCTTATACCCACAAGCTCCGTCGCTCCAAGCCCTTTCTTTTCAGGCTTTACTGGCACATATATTTCACTACCCGCCTTTACCGCTGGGTGGCTATTGAAAAACAAAAACTTGCGTGTGCCTTTAACCGTTCCATTAGGGTATACAACGTAAGCACCCCTCTTTAATGCCTTTGGCGAAAATCCCCCCGCATTTGATACGTAACTGGAAAATGTTTTCCCTTTTTCAAAAACCACGGCACTCGGGTATAGTACTTCACCATTAACACGTACAATTTGTTGTTGCTTTGGTATCCTAATATTGTCGCCGTCTTCTAATATCAAATCAATATTACTGCCGGGTTGCTCTAATATCTTTTTAAGATCAATACCAACATAATCGTTACGCAGTTGCGCATCGCTATTTGTTTTGTTAACTGTGGTATCATTATAGCCTTTTTGCAAACGGTTTAAACGTATGGTACGTTCTTTTTCTATTCCGGTGGTATCAACTTTATTTTTGTCTACTCCAAGTATGGCTATGTTACTACGTTTTAGTGTACCCCCGTCCACATCTGCCGACGCGGTTAAGCCACCTGCTCGGGTTATTATATCTGATATTTTTTCGTTCTTTGTTTTTATAGTGTAATTTCCAGGATAAAGCACCTCTCCTTCCACTTTAACAGTTTTTTGAGGTTCGTACCCCGGTAATGTATATATAGATACAATATCATAAGGTTTCAATACAAATGATGCGCCGCCTGTTTTTAAGTTGGCATCAACATTTTGAGTGAACACCTGCGCTACAGCACTATTTGATGCCAACGGATTACTGTTGTTTACCCGGCGTGCCACTTCAATACGTTTTGGGCTGGCCCCCTCAGCAAATCCACCTGCCTTAATGATCAAATCCTGGATAGTCATTTTATCAGCATACGCAAATTGGCCGGGCCTTCTCACTTCACCTTTTATATCTACAGTATATTTATCTCTCAAATCAAACATCGATGATATTTCAACGATATCCTCGCGCTGTAACACAATATCCGGCACAGTTTTATTAACTATTCCTAATACATCAAAAGAAAGTTGCTCGGTGGTATTGTCCGGTTTTAAACGTGTGATACTTCCCCTGCCAGTAAAGGCATCTTCTTTTAAACCTGCGGCATTTTTTATTAATTGTGATAATGTTAAGCCATTTTGTAATTCGTATTCGCCCGGTCTAAAAACAGCGCCATTTATGGTAACACGGTTTTCAAACCTATTTAAAATATGCTCAACAATATATTTATCGCCACGCAACGGAACATAGTTTTTATAATCGCTTTCAACCACATCGCTAATACGATACTGCTGACCACTTATTTGTATTACTTTAATCCTATCAGTATAAGCTTGATCGGTAAAGCCGCCGGCATATTTTATAATATCCTGCAAAGTTTCGCCAGGCAGTGTTTCAAATAATGCCGGGATTTTTACTTCACCAGCCAGTTCTATCCGTGTGCGATAGGTAGGCACCCTAATAATATCTTGATCTTTTAACATGATATTATCTTTTTGATCTCCTTTAGTTAAAAAGTCATACAAATCCAGGTGCCTGAATATTTTACCATTTCTGATGATATCTATTTGGCGGAATGTACCATTATCACTTGGTCCGCCCGCTTTATTCAAAGCGCCAAAAACTGTAGATAATGACGGCAATATGTAGGTATTGGGCCTAAGCACTTCACCAACAACAACAACACTAATACTTTTTATGTTACCTAAATTAACATCAACGCTGGTGCCCCGGCCAATAGCATAATTATTGGCCGCCAGTTTGCTTTTAATATTCGCCGTGGCTTGTTCAACAGTTTTGCCGGCTACATTTAATGGGCCCACGCCGGGTATATTAATATTTCCTTCTGGTGAAACCTTAAGACGCCAACTGGCTAACGAATTACCATAAACATCAATATTTAATTGATCTGTTGGGCCCAGTATATAATTTACTGGTGTTGCAATATTTAAATTAGGAGTCGCGCCAATATTGGAATTTCTAAAAAGGTCGGCGCCAAATATTTTAGGCCTTAAATTTTTAAATATATCAGTGTTTTGCTTATTTGAACTTAGGGTATCGGGGGTGTAATTTAATCCGCGGGGCTGATTCTGTGAGGTATCTGCATAAAATGTACCACTGCCCTGAGTTTTTCGGATAGCACTTATACGTTGCTGTAAGTGCGCAGCCTGATCAGCAGACAAACCCCTTGCTTGTGCTTGCTGTACTATTTGTGCATCAGAAAGCCCTTGGGCCTGTGCTTGTTGAAGCAATTGTTTGATCTGTGCGTCAGAATACTGATCAACATTAGTCCCGGCAGGAATAGTTTGTGCTACTACGGCAATTGAATAGCCGCCAAAGTAAATCGTAAATGTTAATACTATTAATAAAATTCTATGATATTTCATATATAAAATGCTACAGCCATGTTTTACAAAAACATAATTGCTCTCAAATTTGGTGCAATAATAAGTAAATAAATTTTCACACAATCACAAAAACAGCTATAATCGCTCGTCAACTAATGCTGAATTTAATATCCCTTTTAAATCATATACAACTGCCCCGGTTTTTTTCTTCAAACGCTCATAATTTAAATCAAAAAACTCTTGGTGCCCTACAGCTATTATAATTGCATCATAATTTCCCTTTAACGCATCAAAATCTTTAATCGTACTTACCTGGTATTCATTATACACTTCATCCGGATCAGCCCAGGAGTCATATATTTCACACTTGGTATTATATTCGTGCAAAGTGTTCACAATATCTATTACCCTGGTATTCCTTACATCAGGGCAATTCTCTTTAAACGTAAAACCCAATATTAAAATATCTGCATTTTTTACAGCAATATCCTTTTTTATCATTAATTTAATTACCTGTTGTGCCACATAAGTCCCCATGCTATCGTTAAGCCTGCGCCCGGCTAATATAATCTCGGGATGATAACCTACTTCCTGTGCTTTTTGCGCCAGATAATATGGGTCGACCCCAGTGCAATGCCCGCCTACTAAGCCTGGTTTAAACTTCAAAAAATTCCATTTGGTACCTGCTGCTTCCAAAACGGCCTGGGTATCAATATTCATAATATTGAATATTTTGGCTAATTCATTTACAAAGGCAATATTAATGTCGCGCTGTGCATTTTCTATTACTTTACAAGCCTCTGCAACTTTAATACTGGGTGCTTTGTGTGTGCCGGCAAGTACTATCAGGCGGTAAAGATCATCAATAAAATTAGCAACTTCCGGCGTAGAACCCGACGTTACCTTCAAAATATTGGTTAGCGTATGCACCTTATCGCCTGGGTTTATACGTTCGGGTGAATACCCCACAAAAAAATCATGATTAAATGTTAGTCCCGATATCCTTTCCAAAATTGGCACACACACCTCCTCTGTAACACCGGGATATACAGTAGATTCATAAATTACTACATCGCCCTTTTTTAGTACACCTGCTACCATTTCACTGGCATTTTTAAGCAGATTTAGATCTGGGCGGTTATGTTGATCGGTTGGAGTTGGTACGGCAATAATATATACATTACAAAAAGTTATTTCTGTCATTATCGATGTAAATGATAATCCCTTATGGTTATCTTTTACACTTATTACATCCAGCAAGCTTTCAGCATCTATTTCAAGCGTACGGTCGTACCCCTGTTTTAATTCATCAAGACGGGCTTGTTTAATGTCAAACCCAATAACTTTTACTTTTTTAGCAAATTCAACTGCCAAAGGTAACCCTATGTAGCCTAAGCCAATTACAGCGATGTTAATATTTGTAGGTAATGAAAACACATTATATGATGAGGTAGCTGTAAGGGCAGACATTAGGTTTTAATTAACAGGGACAAATATATGTTATTAAATTTTAAGCACGCAGGTTAAACACCAAACAACTATAGTTGTTTTATCAGATTGTATAAATTTGATACACTCCGCTCACAGATCGTTTTTCTGGCGTACCTACCAAAATAGTTGTTATTTTTTTCTCCATCATAATATGTTCGGCCTGGTTAATATATTCGGCCGCATCAACTATAATCGGGTTGGCAGTCATTATCTCAGTAATTTGGATACTGGCTATATCATTATTTTTTAAAAGCGCACGGCGCAGGTCGCCATCAGTAACAATCCCTTTCAGATAGCTGGGCGTACCAACTATTACTAAACCTAGCTTTCCTTCACTCATACGTAACAACAATTCGGTAAATGGGGCATCCTCATCAATAAATGGTAAATTGTCAGTACGCATCATATCCTTAACCTTCACCAGCAATTTACGGCCCAGGCTGCCGCCGGGATGGAAGCGGGCAAAATCTTCGTGCTGAAACTGCCTGGCTTCCATTAATGCTACTGCAATAGCATCGCCCATAACTAATGCTGCGGTTGTAGATGATGTAGGTGCCAATTTAAGCGGGCAGGCCTCGTGCAGTACATTAATATTTAAATGATATTCACTGTTTTTTGCCAGGGTTGATGCCGGGTTCCCTGTAATGCTCATAATTATATTTTCGTTCCATTTTAAAAATGGAATAATCTGCAGCACCTCATCCGTTTCACCTGAGTAAGACAGCAATAATACCGGTACCTGCCTTCCCACCATACCCAAATCGCCATGAAAAGCTTCGCCTGGGTGCAAAAAGTAACTTGGTGTGCCGGTACTGGTAAGGGTGGCTGCTATTTTTTGCCCTATAATGCCTGATTTCCCTACACCGGCTATAATCAGTTTGCCCTTTGCATTTAATATGGTATTTACTATACCGGTAAAATCGGCATCGCTAATAGCAGCAGCTACATACTGTAATGATGCTATCTCGGTATCAAATACTCTTTTGGCAATCTCTTTCATATGGTACGCGCAGTAAAATTAACCCAATAATGGTACAATTACCTTTTCAATATCCTGCAATCTGACCATATTAGGGCCATCGCTCAGCGCGTTATCCGGATCAGGATGTACCTCCATAAAATAACCACTGGCACCAAATGCTTTAGCCGCCAGGGCCATCATAGGTACAAAAGTGCGGTCACCGCCGGTTTTGCCGCCCGCAGCACCAGGGCGCTGAACCGAATGGGTGCAATCCATACAAACAGGATACCCAAAGGCTTTCATATCATATATATTCCTGAAATCAACCGCCAGGTTATTATAACCATACATGTTGCCACGCTCGGTTAATATTATTTGGTTATTGCCAACCTCAACTACTTTTTGCGCCGGATAAAACATATCCTGCCCGGATAGGAACTGGGCTTTCTTTACATTGACGATCTTTCCGGTTTGCGCCGCTGCTACAAGCAGGTCTGTTTGCCGGCATAAAAAAGCCGGTATTTGTAAAATATCAACTACCTGTGCAGCAATTGCGGCCTGGCCCGGTTCATGTATATCGGTAGTGGTTGGTAAGTTGAACTTTTCTTTTACCAATTGTAGCATTTCCATGCCCTTTTCAATACCCGGGCCGCGGTACGAGTGGATAGATGTGCGGTTAGCTTTATCAAACGATGATTTGAAGATAACCGGCACCTGGTACTTCTGCCCTATTTCGGCTACTTTTTCACCAACGGTGAACAGCAGGTCCTGGTTTTCCATTACACAAGGGCCTAATATAAAAAACGGCTTCTGCCGCATTTGGTCAAACAACATATAGTAGCATTTGGTGCAAAGATGGGGATTTTTTTTCAGTCAGGAAGTGCGCAAGGCCCGGAGCCAGAAAGTAACCAGCGGATAAGATACATACTTTCAGCTTGGCGGGCTTTCTGACTTACCGACTTCTTTCCTTAACTTTGCCTGACTATGAACTATTTTGAGTTTTACAATATACCGGAATCATTTAACCCCGACCTGGCTTTGCTGAAGAAGCAGTTCTATCGCCTGAGCAAGGAATATCACCCCGATTTTTATGCTACCGAAAGTGATGAACGCCAACAAGAGATACTGGAACTATCTACCCTGAACAATAAAGCTTATTATACCCTGAACGACCCGGCTAAACGCTTGGAATACATATTGCGCACACACAACCTGATCTCGGAAGGTGCTAAACCCCAACTACCCGCCGACTTTTTAATGGAGATGATGGATATTAACGAGCGCTTAATGGAAGTTGAAAATGCGGAACAACTGGGCGATATAACTGCCGAAGCATTGGCCGTTGAGAACGACCTGCAAAGCGCCCTTGATGTATTAACCGCTGATTATGAAACGCTAAGCGATACCGCAAAAGAAGACAGGCTGAACAAGATTGCAGATATTTATTACAGATTGAAATATTTGTTGCGGATTAAAGAGAGTTTAGATACATTTGCAACCCGATTCTGAACAAAAGACTTGTTCTACGGAATGCCCAGCTGGCGGAATTGGTAGACGCGCTGGTCTCAAACACCTGTGGGAAACCGTGCCGGTTCGACTCCGGCGCTGGGTACCGAGAGTAAAATTTAAAGCCTTAACATGCTGATTGTTAAGGCTTTACTCTTTTAAAAACACCTTTGAACCACTATAAAATCGACAACCAATTATATAGGGCTTTGTCGAAACCCGGCTGGAAATGATCAACGTCTCAATGAAATATAGCTATCAAAAAATATAATGAAAAAAGAAGTATTACTTATTGCTGTAGCAGCTTTTATTTTGGTACTCCAGGCCCGTTCGCAAACCAGTGGTAGATTTCAACCATACGATGAATCACTAAAGCAGTATGCATACCCGGAATGGTTTCGCGATGCCAAATTTGGTATATGGTCTCACTGGGGTCCCCAGGCGGTACCGCGCCAGGGCGATTGGTATGCCAAAAATATGTACATGCAGGGCAGCGGCCAAAACAAATACCATATCGCCAATTACGGTCCACCTTCCAAGTTCGGATATAAGGATATCATCCCCCTATGGAAAGCGGAAAAATGGGATCCTGAAAAACTCATGGCGCTTTACAAAAAAGCTGGGGCGAAATATTTCGTCAGTATGGGATCCCATCACGACAATTTCTTTTTGTGGCACTCAAAGGTGCATCAATGGAATTCTGTGAACATGGGACCACACAAGGATGTCGTAGGCCTGTGGCAAAAAGCGGCCAAAAAAGAAGGCCTTAAGTTCGGTGTTTCGGAACATTTAGCGGCGAGTTTTAACTGGTTCCAGCCCAGCCACGGGGCGGATAAGACCGGCCCCTACGCGGGAATTCCTTATGACGGCACAGATCCCAAATATGCCGACCTTTATCATCAGCCCAACCCCGATTCTTCGGATATAAAAAAATGGATCACCGGTAATTCCGCGTGGCAGCAGGAATGGTTGATCGATGTCAATGAACTTATCGATCTTTACCATCCTGATCTGCTTTATTCTGACAGTCCGCTGCCATTTGGCGACGTTGGTCGTACGATGGTCGCGCATTTTTATAACGATAACATCCGGCACAATAGCGGTAAATTGACCGGCGTGTACACGCCAAAACAGCCTTCGGAGGGTAAATGGGCGCAAGATGTGGAGCGAGGCGTGTTGGATTCGATCAGCCCGTTTCCGTGGCAAACCGATACTTCAATAGGCGACTGGTTTTACAAAACCGGACAGAAATATAAGAGTGCTGATGATATCGCTCAATTATTGATAGACATTATCAGTAAAAATGGCAACCTGCTCATCAACGTAGTGCAAACCCCTGAGGGCGATCTGGAACCAGATGTATTGACTATTGTAAATAAAATAGGTGACTGGACCACGGCGAACGGGGAGGGAATTTATGCTACACGACCCTGGAAAATTTATGGAGAAGGGCCTTCTACGGTAAAAACGAATCAAACCAAGGGAAGGTTTGGCGGCTTAAGCGATACCCGTGCTTATCAAGCAACCGATATCCGTTTTACAACCAAGGATGGTAATCTGTACGCGTTCTGCATGAATACGCCTGCAGGCGAGGTCCGGATCACTTCACTTGGCAGAAATTCAAAGTACCTGGATAAGCCCATCGCATCGGTTACGCTGCTGGGCAGTAAGGAAAAGTTAAAATGGGTACAGGAAGGCGATGCTTTGGTCATCTCAAAGCCCGAAAGTTCTCCGGGATGGAAGGTTTCCGGTTATAAAATTGCATTTAAATAAGTGGACAGCGATCCTGTGAACCACACGTAAATTAAATGCCGTAAGTTAACCATGACTTACGGCATTTTTTTATATGAGGGAATGCGCTTATTTACGCAGTATTTTCTCCATCTTTTTTCCTTTGGCTAACTCATCTACCAGCTTATCCAAATACCGTACCTGCTGTGTCAAAGGGTTGCTGATCTCCTCTACACGGTACCCGCAGATAGTACCCGTAATAAGACCTGCGTTAGGGTTTAGTGTAGCCTGTCCGAAAAAAGTTTCAAAAGTTACCTTCTTCTCCATAAACTCTGCGAGTTGTTTCTGATTGAAGCCCGTTAGCCATGTAATCACCTCATCCAACTCTGCTTTCGTTCGGCCTTTCTTTTCCACTTTGGTAAGATACAACGGGTAGACCGAGGCAAAAACCATTTTGGCGATACGCTCATCGTGTGAATTAGTGTTGTTCATATTCCGTTCAATAATCAATTGTAAATATACTTACTGTAGCTTATTCAATATCAGTGTTTTAATACTGTTTAAAGTATAAATATCGTTTTTCAGCTGTTCAAATACTACAATATCGTTTTGTCCTTTTTTAGCCATTCAGCCGGTACTTAAAGCGTCTGCTGTGGCCCTACCGACCAATACCTGCCTAAATTATGGCCGTTAACCCAAACTACTCCTTTTCCGTAATGGCTCATATCAAGGTAAGTATTTGCAACGGCTGAAAGATTGAATGTCCCCTTTTTTACCACCGGCATATCGCCTGCCTTTTTAGCGCTGTAAACAATTTTATTTACATTACTAAAAGGCAGGGAATACATGGCCCAATTATAAATGCTTCATCTGGAAAGGCTTACCATCCAGCACAAAAACCGAATCGCTTAAGTTAAAGATGTGTTGCTGGGCTTTAAGGCCAAAATGCAATAGCAGGATAACTGAAAGTGTAAATAGTTCTTTAGCAGTCATGGTGATGGTTAAATTGGATATCTAAAGTTGGTATATTCATTTGGCAGGCATTATTTAGTAACCCCTGTTAAAGTAGTTACAGAGCGGGCCAGTATTAACATTGTATCTTTATTTTTTCCGTAAGCAATATTATTTGCTTCCAGGTTTTTGGTTTGCGATGTTGTATAGCTTTTTAACAGCCCAATATTATCATTAATGTTTAAGTTAACCAGTGCATTATTCATGTTTTGATTAACGATAACCACTGTGATATTTTTGCCATTTTTAAATGCCGAAACTAACAGTGGTTCCTTTAAGGCCATGTTTCCCTTTACTGTAGCATCAACCCTTACAGCGCCTGGCCTTATAAACCTGCTATAATTGCCCAGGACCCAAAGCATTTTGCTATCGTAATAATTCCCGTCTGTTTTGTTCTTATCTACATATATAAGCCCATCTTTATAATTGTAGGCCGAGATGGCAGTCCACCAGTGCCAGGCCGATGCATTAGCCACCGTCAGATCAGTATGGATTACGCTTGCAAGGTACAAGGCTGCATCAATACCCAGGTCGCGTTTCCTGCCATCAATCTCGCCGGCATTATCGCCTAAAATACAATATTCAGATTGCCAGAAATCTATATTGCGAGCAGCAATGCTATCGGCCAGGGCCAGGCGTTTTTTTATTGCCAGGGCTTTAGGCGAAGTAGTGAAGTAACTATGCCCTGCAATGGCTTTATTCACACTTGGCAAATTGCCTATATAATTGACCGATGCGGGATGGAAAAAATCATTTAACTGGTTACCTTTCCCGGGTTTATCGCCACTGGCAAGCAAATAATTAATATTTCCCGCCTCTGCTATAAGCACTTTTGCCCCTGTTTTATTTTTTATAAAAGCCTTGTCAATCGCCCTCACCAAGCCTGCTATTTCTATATTGTTATAAGGGCAGCCTTCTTGTCCGCCATCACTCCAATCCCATTGTGGTTCGTTTACCGGACTAATGTAATTTAACTTAACCTTGCTTGCCTGTGCAATGCCTTTTACAATGCTTGAGAGATATTCGGCGAAAGCTTTGTACTTATCCGTAGATAGGTTTGTTTTTCCGGCATTGGCAAAGGCTTTACCGTTAATGGTAAACTGCGTTGGCGGGCTATTGGCAAAACCCAAAAACTGATTGACGCCGCGCGCTTTGGCGGCTTTTAAAAACCATATTTGCCCAGCTTGCTTTTGCCAGTTATAACTACCGTCGGTATTTAAAAATGATTCTGCCCGGCGCCATTCGTCCTTAATACCGCTTTGCTGGTCCTGCTGTGCACTGCCCGCGCCTATATTAAACCGCCATAATGATAAAGCAATACCTTTGGGCGATCCATTAGCGAGCATATCAGCGCTGAAAAGCAGATCGGCAATTTTATTTTTCTTCTCATCGGGCCAATTACCGATGAACTGGCACAACCAGGCATCGGACGCGCCAAAGTTATTGATGTGCTGATAGCTCTTCGACAGGTTGATCTTTACCGAAATCGCACTGTCCTGTCCTTTTGCAAAGGCGCAACACAACATCAGCAGCCAAATAGCCGAAATAATTTTTTTTATAGAAATAGTCATTATGTTAAAAAACATAGGCCGCACTATCTGTTGCAGGTGCCACCTACCATTCCACGGCCATTGTAGCACCTGAACCAATGGTTTTGATGCACTGGTATATTCAAAGCTAAACTACAATAAATGTGTTAAAGCCTGTAGGGGTTTATGTTAAAACCTTACGCCGGCCGAGAGGTAAAGCAAGCTGCCATCGGCACCGGTAGTAGTTTGCCCTATTACTGCCGATAGCATCACTTTGTTATATGGGGTGATGAATAACCCGCCGCCAAAAGCATCGTGTATGGTGTCCGAACTTTCGCCGGGTAACCATACCCTGCCGGCATCATTGTAAGCTATAAGCCCTAATGTACCCGGGAATATGTAGGTGTTAAATTTAAATAGCTTTAAACGTAATTCAGTATTGTTAAATGCCATTTGTTTACCTATAAACCTGCTGGTATGGTATCCCTGCAAGCTGAATGGGCCACCTAAATTCATCATCTGAAAAAACTCGCCATGCCCGATAAATACCCCGCCGCCAATACGGTTAGCTATTACAAATGTAGAGTCGCCGCCGGGATTTAAGTAAAAGTTGAAGGTGGTAAATATTTGCCCGTTGGTGTGATCTTTTATATTTATACCCGTTAAACCCGTTATTTTGGTGGTCCAGTATATCCCTTTAGTGGGCCAGGTTGTGTTGTCCCTGGTATCAAATTCGGCACCTAATACCAAGCCGCCGTATGCCTTGGTGGCAAAAAAATCATCTGCCGGGTGTTGCTGGTTATATTCAAAAAAATAGTGGTTTACGTTGGTAGCCAAATTGCTGGTATAATACTGCCCTATCACCCCTTCGCTGATCTTCCATTTTTTATGTTGCTGGTATATCCTGATGTCGGCGTCGATATGATCGTACCGGTTGCGGTAGTAATTAAACTCCTTTGTCCCTTCATTCACAAATACCGAATTGTTGCCGTAACCAAAAAAACTGTTTACATTGTTTGGGCCACGGCCGATGACGTTGACGTTAAGGCCGCTTGTACCAATGAAATTTTTAAAATCGCCCGCATAAGTGAAAATAAACGAGCTTTTTGATAGTGTATAACCCGCGCTAAGTTCTTGTTTATAAACATACGGGCTATCCCTGAAGCCATGCTTTTCAATAGCATAGCCAACCTGCAGCCGCACACCATCTTCAGTATTATAACCTATGCCTACCTTAGGCAGGTACAAATCGTATTTAAAGTTATACTTATCGTATGTATTTACACTGGTATCTTTGGAAGTCATTACACTGGCTAAACGGTGCGGCGGCAGTTCATTTTTCTCATCCGACCTATCAAAAACAACCAGTTTGCGCCGGTTAAACAAAGTACTGTCTATTATAAAACGGTCTTCTCCATCACCACCAATCATCCGTACCTTTATTGGCGAGGGCACATGGCCCTTTACCATAAATACATCCTTACCGCCCATGCCATACAGGCGCACACTTTTGGTCTCACCCGGTTGTAAAATGCGGTGGTAAACAACTTTGCCCAGGCTGTCATCTTTTTTAACTGCACGCATGGTAACATCGAGGCTGCCGTTATCCAGTTCGTTAACTGTAAATTGTTCCTTTTTATCCGATGCTGATACATCTACATTTTTAGCGAGGAAAAGATAATATTCCAATGCGTCGTGCTTGATATTATTACGGCGCGCTATCAGTTTTTCAGTTGTTTCCCTGCCGGTCAATTTGTAAATATCGGCAGGTAGTTTTTTCACAGCGCTAGCCAGCAATTCATTGGTAAGTTTGCTTTGCACGTAAGCTATTTGTTCTTCCCAGTCGGTTTTGCTTAATTGGTTAAGGAAATAAAAATCAAAGTAAATGGCGTTTTTATTCCAGAATTCTATTTTGCTGATATGGTTTTTAAAAGGCTGCAGTTGCGGGTTGGCCAGAGCGGCAAAGAATGGGAAGACACCCGATGTTGAATAGAAAACCTTATCCCTGTCTTTTGGAATAGGTTGATATAAATTAATTTTGCCACTATCTTCCTTTTCCCAGCGCCATTGGTCGCCGTGCCTGTCCCAGTCACCCATAATCATATCCAGCAGGCGGGCGCGCAGCAGTTGCTTTTGGTCAATGCGGTTATCGTTATCATCCTGTAGCTTTTCCTGTACCTTTTCTGTTTTGTATGTTTTTGTGCCATCAAGCGGTTCACGTTCTTCAAACAGGTAAACATGGTTGGCAAATTCTTTACGGTATTGGCCTAAGGCAGGGTCGTCTGGCAGGTAAACAAATACCGGGTTGCTATGCGGAATGTTAAGGGCATCAGCCAGTGGCGGTACCGCAAGCGCGGCGTATGGGTTAGATGTAGTTACCTCGTCCTGTAAAATAGCTTTTAATACGGTATGCCGCTGATCTTTAGGCAATGCCCTTTCGGGGAATTTTTGTACAGAACGTAAAGCCCATTGGTGTCCTGCGGCATCGGTTAATTGCAGCGAACGGGTTTGCTTACCGCCGCCCATATCAGTTATGGTTAAGCCCCCCTTTTCTTTTTCAAGATAAAACACCTTCATGTTAACTGGTGTAGCCCAAAGCGTGCGGTAGTTTTTGCCCCAAAACGTTCTATGTAGGGCACTTACCTTGTTATAGGGCGGGTAAACGGCAATTTTAATACTATCGCCCAAAACCTTTTGCTGTGCAAAAGCAACACCTGCAATGCCGATAATGGATAAAGTTAATATGAACGCAGAATAGGTTTTTTTTGTAAACATGGTTATTTGTTGTTATTTACCCACTAATTGCTGCCCAATTTGCCCAGTGTGTAAATATTAATGCATAACACTAATATTTATTAAATGTTAGTATTATGCAAATTTATATTTTCAGCAAGCCTACAATTGTATGCTCACCCGCAAGGCTTTAAGCCCGGTTACGCCCTGCAAATTTTCTAATTCAACAAACTCCATGTCCTTTTTCAGGCTCCCGTCTTTTTGAAATTGTTTTATTAAAGCAATGTATTCCTCGGCCTCGGTATTGTTAAAGTAAACCAAGGCAATTTTCCCCGGCTGTGTCAATCTTTCCTTTGTGCTTTTTAAATGAACTTTATCTATCCGTTTTTTTATCACCTCATACCTTATATTGTAATACCCCTCTACATCAAAGTGGCGTTCGTCATTCCTGAAACAAATGTCTATCTGGCTTGAGTGCACAAATATCAGCGAAGCGGTTTGCAACGGAACAGGCATTTTAGTTTCAAGCTTACGGGTTATTTTAGCTACATCTATCATAGCTTTTAATTGCCATTTCCTAAAATTGGTTAAGTACTTATCCTTAAATGGCAAATCGGGGGCCAGGCTTTGCCCGGTATATACGTCGTATTCTATCCCGTCCGATCTGAATTTTTCAAAATAGCAGGGATATATTTTTTGCAGTTTAACCTGTGCAGCATCAAAATAATTGCCCATAGCCCTATTGATCATCTTTATAGATTTTTCTACAGCACTGCGGTGCTGATATACCAATCCTGTTTCATCAACAGCCTTTTCATAGTCGCATATCAGTTTTTCAGCAACCGGGTATTTGTGGCGTAAAGCAAAAAAGTATGGGTTAATAGTACCTTTTAGCAGTTCGTTAAGCATGGCCTCATCGTTAGCCCTTTCAAATACACGTATGTCCGAAAGCCATTGCGTATGTTTTTTTACCAAATCTGCGGTTGCGCGTTTATTTGGTATTACCTGTTTTAAATGCTTCAGCAGGTCAGCAATTTTATCTATCAATATTTTTATATCCTGCTTCAACGCTTTATTATGCTGTATAGTGGAATCTCTGATATCAATAGCGCCGTATAGCGGGTGCACATTATGAAAGGATACCAGTTCCATTTCCGACTTACTGTTTTTTTGCCCGGCTATCAGGTAATGCCAGGCAGCCTCGTTAAACTTCCATTCAACCGCTGGTTGCAGGTTTGTAAAGCTTGTTTTTATAATACGCTGCAGCCTTTCGGTGAACTGTTCGGATGTATTATGCAGCAATTGCGACAATAATGGTATGGCGTTTTGCAGGCGCGATAAAAGCTTCTCGTAAAAAACAACTTTTTGCTCGGAAAATATCTCTAATGCGCCGGCCAAATGACGGTTATAATAAACCGGGATGATAACGTACGACCTGATGTTTGCATCCTTCAGCCGCTTTAGAAATGGGTATTGGGCAATTTTCTTATCAGACAGGGTGATAAAAAACATCGCCTCGGGCTTCTGAATATAATCTTTAATAAACGAAAGGAACTCGCAGGTAAAAACGCCGCGCTTTTTACCTGTTCTTACCAGCATACTGTTTTTACACTCGGGCGGGTCAAAAACTAATTGGTTGTTAACCCTGATAAAGGGCATTAACCCAAACTGTACCGATGGGTTACCCGATAAAGTTTGCAACGCGCTTAATATATTCTTGTAAAGATCTTTTGTTTTAGGCGTATTGTTAATCAAAGCATGCCTGATGGTTTCTATTGAATGTTTGGCTGTGATATCGTGTATAGTGATCACGGTAAAGCCCTCCAGCCGGAACATGTCTAAGGGAATAATATCCTTCAGTATGCTCATATCCGCCCCTTCATACAAAAAAGGCTCTATCATTTCAGGATTTATCTCGGGCAGTTTACCCTTGGCTATTACATCAATAAACCTTACATCGTTATGTACGCGGTAATATTTTATCAGCCCGTTCTTTTTATCAGGCAGCGCATAAACATTATCGTGCCCGGTATCGGGTGGGAAATTGTATAATTTTTGCAGTATTAACCTGTAAAGGAAATCTATCTGTCGCTGTTTGAGGGCCGAATCGCTTAAAATATTTTTCTGATCGTGTTGGTTACGGCCTTCTATAAAAGTGTAAAAGGCATCGGTACTAAAAACTATTTTAGAACGGAATGGGTTTCCGATAGCCCAGAATAAAGAGCCTTCATCCTCAATTGTCGGTGATAGTACGGTATAAACCAATTCAAGCAAATTGGTATACCCTGCCGCTTCCTCCGCCCCTATGCAGTCGGTTTCAAATTGCGGATATGCCCTGAATTTATTTAATACAAAACGGTAAAATTCCGATTTGATGGTTTTTTCAACCTCTACCCTGTGTTTAAGATAACTAATAAAGGGCCTGAAGGATAGCTGATGTGCTATCATATCCTCCAGTTTTAAAAATGCCTTAATATTAATTAACTTGTTATGCATGTTTAAAAAGTCAAACTAAAATTAACATACGGATAAAAGCCTTCCTTAGAATAACCGCCTTTTAACTGAAACAAGGCCATATCTGATGGCGATATGTAAATGCCCCCGCTGAAGCTGTTATGCCACTCGGTAGAAAACTCACGCTTAACCCACACACGCCCAATATTATGGGCGGCTGTTAACCCAAACTGACCGGGCAGGATGTATGGTAAAAAATCAGTTAGTTTTATCCTTGCTTCCAGGTTGTTAAACATCATTTGCTGTCCGGCAAACCTATCCTGTTTAAATCCGGGAAGATTATCCTCGCCCCCTAAAAACAACGATTGATAGTAAGTTGTTCTACCATATGTTAAACCGCCGCCTATCCGTTCGGTTATTACAAAGTTAGATTTGGTATCGACACTTTTATACAAACGGGCTTCAGGTATGGCCTGAATGAACGAGCGGCTGTTACCGCCAACCCCGGCATAAGCCTGGATACGCACATTTACATATACGCCCCAATCTGTCAATACCTTATTGTTACGCTTATCATCAATGTAGGTAGCAACTATGCCCGCGTGCACTTTATCGTTGTTCACCGTCGCGCTATCATAAGTGTGGATCAAATTGGGGTTTGATACTAAACGCCCCAGATTTTCGCTAACGGGGTGATAATATTGCACAGAAGGGCCCAGCCTTAAAATAATAGTACCATCAAGGTTTTGAAAACGGACGGTAGCATCTACCGTGTAAAAATTAAATTTAGCACGGTAATAATTATTGTAATCGCCAACCTTATTAAATTCAGGCTGGTTGCTGCGCCCAAAAAAGTTGATCACTTTGGGGAAATAAGCATTCACGGCAATCTCAGCATCGGCTTTACCAAAAGCGTTAACCCAACTGCCGTTATAGCTAAGCCTTGATTCGCCGCTGGCAACAGAATGCCCGTAAACAGCCTCCTGCGTGCTGGTGGGAAATTTACGGAAACCCTGATGGATATATTTAAAGCCCACATTAAAATAATAGCCATCATCAAAATTATAGCCTGTTTGAAATAGCGGCAATATAGTATGGTATAAATTAGTTGGCACGTAACCAATGTTTGAAGTATCGTTTGACAGATGCTTATCTACCCTGTCCTGGGCCGGCCCCGTAAAGGTTGCGGTGTTCAGCTTTTCGTATACATTAACCTTTGGACCAGCATTAACTATATTATATAATTTATGCCCGTTACCCCCAATAATCCTAACCTTTATTTTGGATACTTTCTGATCTACCAGCACACTATCATCGCCTTTTGAAATATACAGCCTTACTTCTTTGGTTATTTTCGGGTCGAACACCCTTGAAAACAAAACACTTTTACCGCGGTACCTGGCCCTGCGTGCAGTAATTACCAAAGCGCCGTTAAGCGTATCTTTTACAGATACAACCTGGCCCTGATCTGAAAGTTTAACATCAACCCGGTGATTAAAAAAGCGGTAATAGGTTTCGGCTGCTGCAACAAGCTTATCACGTCTTTCGCGCATCAGGGCCATTAACTGCCTATGCCTGATGCGGTATACCGCCAGCGGCAGTTTTTTTAATGAGTTTTCTAAAACATCGTCGGTAAGCGCGGCAGCAAAGCTGCGGGTAACCTGCATCCATTGATCATAACCTATCTGGGTCATGAACCGTGTATTCAGGGTATGGTCGTTCTCAAAAAAATCGTTTATCGTCCTGTAGCCGCCATTATACCCTTTTAAATATCGCGCCACCCACCGCCGCGATGCAATACTTGGGATAACCCCCTGGTTAATGAAGAACATTTCGGCCCTATCGTGCGGTACTGCGGTATAATAGTTAACATTGCCCCTTCGCTTGTATTGCCAGCGCCATTGGTCTTCGTGTTCATCCCAGTCGCCCAAAAACCAATCCAGCAAACGGGCTTTAAAAAATTCCACGCTATCAATACGGTTGTTATCGCTGGCATTAAGCAACTTTATCATATTACCTGTATTGATAGAACTATCGCCCGGTTCGCGTTCCTCTATCAGGCATATTTTGCCGGCAAACTGTGTCTCATAATAACCAAAATGTGCATCGGGTGCTACCCAGCCTATGGTTGGTGTAGTATGGTTTACTTTAACAGCCCGGGCAATTTCTGCAGCTACAACAGCGCCATACGGAAATTGTGCCGACATGGCATCTTTTAACCACGATTTTGAGAAGGTTTGCCTTAATTGTTGCGGCAACAGCATGTATGGATATTTTTCAATATTGCTTAAAATATAGTTTTTACCTTCTTTATTTTTCAATAAAAGCGATTCAGTTTGGTGGCCGCCGCCAAGCCTTACCGGGGTTAGCCCGCCCTGGTACGAGTGCAGTTTTATGATAGGCAGGCGTGCGTTTACGGCCCACTCCTTTCGGTAGTTTTCACCATAAACCAGGCGGTGCAGTTTACTTACTTTATTAAAAGACGGGTGTGCCGATACGGTAATACTATCCTCTTTCATTACCACGTCACTTTTTTCAACAGGAATATGTACCGGGATAAATGGCTTGCTGTAGGTGTACACCTTTTTAAAAACGCTATCCTTGGCGTTATTTGCATAGTAGGTAAAGCGCATACTTTTGTTCAGCATTAAATCAAGGGTAACATAACCGGCTTCCCTTAGGGCAAATAACGAATGTTTGCCCTTTTTTACTACCGCCCGTTTAGCGCCCGAACCGCTTACCACCTGTATTACCCCTTCATCATTTATAAATTGCAGGCCATGTTCATGCCCGGCAACACGCACCACGTTTGAATCGAGCGTAAATACGCGGTCTATCCCCTTGATCATCGTTTTGTACAAGGGGTGCCCGTTATCCTCGGGGTTATCAAAAGTACTTCGTAAAAACGGATATAAAGCGCCTATTACCGGCAGAGGTATATACAAGCTGCTTTTTACAGAGGTTAGCGGGAACAGGTAATCCTGCCAAATATAGCTGCCGCCATGGTGCCCGTAGGTATCAAAGGGATGATGGTCGGCCAGGATGATGATCTTATCGCGGTTTTTATACAGCAATTCTTTAAACCGGCCAATAACTTCATCATTGGTTTTGCAATCGCAATCAGCATCGGGGTTATCCTTGTTATAAATGTAAAGCCACCATTCCGAATCGAAAGCAATAACTACCAAATCGTCGTTAATCTTTATTTCCGTGGGATCTGGGCAACCCTTTGCCGGCGCCATTTTAAGCAGGGTATCTTTTTGTTCAGCCAAAAACTCGCCCGCGCGTTTTACTTTAGCCAGGCCTTTTGGGCCCATCCGGTCCCAATCGTGGTTACCGGGTATAAAATAAACCGGCGCCCCGGCAGCGCGCATAGGCTGGTACTGCGACCGCAGGATATTTTTAGTTGTTTCTTCCTCTTTACTGCCCGGCAGTCCAATACCTGTGGGATAGATATTATCGCCAAGGTAAAGCACTGTGGTTTTATTTTCCAGCACATTAGCGGCAGCACTGCTTAGTACGCCTTTTTGCTGCTTACCAAGTTCGCCGGCATCGCCTATCAGGATAATACGGTACTTAACAGAATCCTGGGCGTGCAGGGAAAATACTAATAATAACAGGGGAAATAGGACCAGTCTCTTCATTAAAAATAACTATTGCTTCTTATACATAAACTTCAGGATGTTGCCTGGCTGCGGCGCGTGCCCTTCGTTTGATATATATAAATTGTTCGCGCTATCAAAAGCCATACCTTCCGGCTGAGTGAACAGGTTTTGATCGAGTTTATAAACCTCACGTATTTTCCATTTAGCATCGGCCACCACCAATATCTTATTAACCGACGACAGGATATACCAATCGTTACTAAGCGGGCTACGCGCCAAAGCCGATGGATGAAAGCTGATTTTATCCACACCCAGCAACCCCTCAATGTGCTTTACATTTATCTTAAAATCGCCGCTTTGCTTTAGTGTGCCATCACTGGCTAACTTAAAAATAAACCCGCTGCTTTCCTTGCTTGTTTTGTCTGTAGTGCAATGTTTACACAAAACATACACTTCACTGGTATTCTCGTCGGCATACATACCTTCATATTCACCATCGGGTAACAGATCTTTATTTTTGTGGGCTTTTTCAGTTACAGGTTTACCAATTTCGGTTAGCGGGATAGTGAATAATACTCCCTTGCTTTGCAGCATAATCACCTGGTTATTACAAATAGCGATGTCTTCGAAATCGCCTGTCTCTTTAAACTCTGTGAACTTTACGTTTTTATCGCCTTCGCGGAAAAAGTACACGCGCCCATTCTCGTCATCTTCAGCGTAAATGATATTACTTTTCCCCTTGTTAAAGGCTATACCCGATATCTCGCTTAGCTGCGCGGGCACATTATACTTAACCGGCTTTGCAAAATTGTAACCTATAGGACTGCTGCTGATTTGTTTTTGAATGCAGGATAACAGCGTTATAAAACTTGTGAGGGTTATTACGCTAAAAATAAACTTTGTTTTCATTTTTAATAGGGGTTTGATGTGATCCGGATAGCCTGAATTATTGTGTGAACCTGATTTATTTTATAGAAGCAGAAATTACAAATGCGATAACAGAAATAACTAACCCAAACATAAACACATTATAGGCTATATGTAATAAGCGATATTTACGCCCCAGCACAATCCCTTGCGAATATACATCGATAATAAGGCTGCTGTATAAAAACTCGTTATCCTTTATCATGGTGACCATGCCTGCTTTATAGTCATCAAGCGCCATTTTGTAAAAGTTGCCAAAAAACAACAGGTTAACATCGCGTTCTTCAATATTCTTTTGGGTAAATGTTCCTTCGGATATGTTTGGCCGGGTGGCCAAAATAGAGAATACGATTGTAACCAGGTTAACGGTGAGCAGCATAATAGCCGGTATCAGCTGGTTATGGTGCGCGCCGATATTTCGCAGTAATAAACTTAACAGCAGGGAGATAATAATGGCATTAACCGATATCATAATATGCGCTTTACTATCTGCCATGTTGCTTAAGCGCTGATGGTTGGTTGATGTTAGCCTGAACATAGTTTCCACGCCCTTGCTCAGTTCCTGCTTATCATTCCCCTCCCCCGAGAATATCTGTTTATCATCAGGGGCTAAGCCCGTTGCCTTTTGTGCCGGTGCTTGCTTTTGTTTTTTGTCCTCAACCTTTTCAATTTTATCTTTTAACAGTTGCAGGTTCCGTTCCTTACCTTCATTTAACAGCACCCGGCAATAATCGGTATGGTATTCGTGCGCTTCCATCATTTCCACGCTTTTTATACGCCAGTCATTTTTACTGATATCCTCGTTATGCAATTCTTTAAATTCCTGGCGCAGTAATTTGCTTTTGCGTTCAAAATCACTTGTTCCAAAGTGGAACAGATCAGCATCGCAAATAATGCTTTGCAAAAGGTTTTGGGGCGCTTGCGGTAATTTCGTAGCTAAAATACAATCGGTAATATTTTTTAAAATGGGCTCATCCAATTCAAATCCGCGTAAAAAATCCATCGCGGTTACAGCACTTTTCTCTTCATGTTCGGTTGTGCCGGTAACATAGCCGGTATCATGAAACCAGGCTGCGGTCATCACAGCAAAATAATCGGTTTCGTTTAATTGATAGTGGTCGGCTATCTGCTTTGCCGCTGCCACTACATCGCGCGTATGCCCAACGTTATGATATACGTATCGTGGGTCGGCGTAAGATCTGTAATAGGATATTACAAACTTTTTTACCTGACGCAACAGTTTATCAAAATCAACTATAGTGTTTACCATTTTAAATATTTCTATTACTACATATAAATATTTAAAATGTTTAGCTGCAGGCCCCGGAAGCCGTTTTTATTACAAAACCCGGATGCTTTAACGCCAAAAAATGCTGTTTTATAAAAACAGCGCCCCCGGCATTTAAGTTATGCACAATGGGTTCAGCTATCAACTATATGCGCACCAGGCGTATCGGTTAAAATATTTTCATTTTTTTTTCTTGGTAACCGCTTTTAAAATGACCGTTTAGTACAAATACATTTTGTGTTTCAAGCGTATCAGTTAAAATACAATTTGCTATTAGTCAATCAATTACAATAGATTTGTATTCGGGCAGCCTGCTCTCATAAACCAATTTATAAGTATTTAGAACCGCTCCAACCCTTTAACCAGGGAACCGTGTGCTAAATTTTTTATTAACCAATAACTAACTTTTACCATTATGAGAAAAAAACAATTGTCTTACTTTTCATTATGCTGCCTGGCGCTGTTATCGGCAGGACTGCTTTTAACTAAGTGCACCAAAAAAGGCGAGGCCGCACAGCCGGCTGCCAGCACCGAAAACCCACCAGCATTAAAAACACAGGCTACAGCTTTTGTACACCCCGGTATCCTGAATACCCAGGCCAGCCTGGCCTATATTGCCAACGAAGTAAATAACAATACCAACCCCGACAGGGTGGCGGCCTATAATTTGGTCACCAATTATTGCGATACCCATAGCCCAAGCAATGGTTATAAAGCTACAATTACCGTTGCATCAAGCGCAGGCACGCAGGATGAGACCAACTTTAAAGGTGATGCCTTACTATCGTACGCGCTGGCGCTCCGCTGGGCTAAAACAGGCAACAGCGCCTACGCCACTACCGTAAAACAAATGCTCGACGGCTGGGCAAATGCATTCCAGAATATTGTTGTGGGCGGCACCAACCCGAACCCCAACCAGGGCGCGCTGGAAGCATCGTGGGCCACACCAACTTTTTGTGCGGCAGCTGAAATTATTAAGTACTACCACCTGCCTAATGGCCAAACCGGCGGCTGGACCACTGCCGAGGACAACCAGTTCAAGGTGTTTATCAACAAATTAAAAGACAACTATATCAATAACACACCCAATTACAACAACAACTGGAATGTATCCCAGGGGTATGCTAAAATGGCTATTGGTATTTTTGAGGATAGCCAAACCGTTTACGACAACGGACTTACCATTATTAAAAACATGCTCCCACTGGTCATCGCATCGGATGGTTCAATGAATGGCGAGATATGCGGCTCGCATAATGATTATGTGCACTTCCAATATTCGCTTACAGGTTTTACTTATGCGGCAAACCTGGCGGTGATACAATTTGGCGACCAATCGGTATACGATGGCAGCAGCTCGCGTTTATTGACTGGTTATAACTATCAGTACAAGCTGATAAAGGGTACGGTTTTCCCGCCTTGCTCGCCAAGCGGAAGCCCGTCTAACCCGATATGGCCCGGTATAGAGATTGCCGACCGCCACTGGCATACTACCGAAACCGGCTATATCCGCAACCTGCAAGACCCCTATGGCTTGCCTGGCGGCGATGTAGGCTTCCTGGGCTGGACATCATACACACATCATAACGTACCGTGATAAACATGACAAAAAAGCATGCCCTGTTATGGGGCATGCTTTATTTATATTGTTTTGCTTAAAGCTGTAATTATTATCCAAGCACGCTAAGCGCCGTGTCGATAATATCCTGGAAGAACCGGGCATTGCTGGTTGATTTTACCGACACCTGCATACCTTTAACCGTGTTATTAAAAAAACGTGCTATGGCCTGTGCATCCTGTTTTTTATCAAGTTCGCCACTTTGCTGACCGTTTTGAATAACTTTTAAAAATGCCTGCTCCAATTGTTGTTCGCTTTGGCAGATCATACCGTTCACCTCCTTATCGTGCGATGCCATTTCAATACCTGCATTCACCACAAAACAGCCTTTGCGCTGCTTATCGCCCAACAGGTCGCGGGCTACCAGTTCAAGCAGTTCCCTGATAGCGGCTTTGGCTGACGGCGCTTTGCCAATAAGTGCGCATAGTTGTTGCCCATAACCTTGCTGGTAAGTTTCCAAAGCTTTAAGGTATAGCTGGTGTTTATCGCCAAAAGTATCGTACAAACTGGAACGGCTAATGCCCAGGCCATCAACCAAATCCTGCATGGACGTGCCGTTATAGCCTTTGTCCCAAAAAAGGCAGACCGCCTTTTTTAAAACTTCTTCTTCGTTAAAATCTTTTGTACGTGCCATAGCAGAAAAGCCTTGTCCTGTAAAAGGACAAAGCTATTAAATTTTCAGGAATGATTGTTCCGGCTTAACGCATACCGCCGCTGGCGATAATAGTTTCGCCAGTCAGCCAGCCAGAATCGTCAGAAGCCAGGAACACGGCAATAGGTGCAATGTCATCAACCTGGCCGATACGGCCAAGCGGTACCTGCTGTTCAATACTGGTTTGAAAATCGCTGCCAATAAAACCTGCAGCATGCGCCCCTTCAGTTTCCACCATGCCCGGGTTAATAGCGTTTACACGGATCTTTTTCGGCCCAAGTTCTTTAGATAGTACCTGGGTAATGGAATCCACAGCGCCTTTTGTCGCGGTGTAAATACTGCTTCCCGGAGGCGTAATACGGGTTACGGTAGAGCTTATGTTGATTACACTTCCGCCGCGGTCGCCAAAGCTTTTTACTGCGCCCTGGGTTACCAGCAATAAACCTAACACGTTGGTGTTAAACTGGCGGTGAAACTCCTCTTCATTAATTTGTTCAATAGTGCCAAACTGGTAAACGCCGGCATTATTTACCAATATATCCACCTCACCAAAAGCGGCTTTCGTTTCGGCAAATAAACGGTTAACATCATCTTGTTTGGCTACATCGCCTTGTATTGCCACGGCTTTACCACCGGCTGCTACAATATCGGCTACTACTTTCTCTGCGCCTTCTTTGGCCGAGGCATAATTTACAACTACTGCTGCGCCTTCGGCGGCTAAACTTTTAGCTATGCCAGCGCCAATCCCTTTTGAGGCGCCGGTTACTACTGCTACTTTATTGCTTAATTTTTTCATTTTTTGTTTTTATATTTAGGAATGAACGTTCCAAATATAGATACAATAACGGAATGATTATTCCAAAATGTTAAAATCTTGAATTGGGGTGACAAATGCAGCTAAAAGAGAGTAAGGATCAGTATGAAGGATTGTATTCAACGGCTAACATAGCAGGGGTATTTAAGCCATTGAAAATTAACTTATTTAACAATATAAGTGTCATTCCAATTACCGCTGATGCCCGAATAAGTGTATAGCGAAGTGTTTGCAGCATCGAAGATAGTAGCTTTAATTGCCTTAACACTGCCGGGACAAACAGCAATATAAATCATCAGGCCTGGTGCTGGTGTATATTTAAGCTGCCCTACCCCTTGTTCGTTAAATATAAATGGGGTAGTAATATTGCCTATAGTGGCTATTGCCGTGCAGTTATTACAGGTAACCTGTATCAATGCGGTGCCGGTGGTTCCATTATACCAATCGTAAGTATTTGGGGTGGTGCTTTGTATGGCGCCCGTATTGCGGCTTAAGGTATCTGCTTTAATAACGCTGGTATTGTTTTTTCCAGAGGTTGGTGTTATGCTTTCCTTTATACAGCTGGCTAATAGTAAAGATAGTAAGATAAGATATATCGGTTTCACAGTTCAGTGTTTGCTTGGGTTGATTATGGCTATCGGTTTATACCGCCGCTATTTTTCCTTAACAAAAAGCAATCCAACTAAAACTCACTAAGCAAAGCCGCAATCAGGCAAAGTAACAGGGCGTCTTTTCCGCACAATGCGGAAAAATCCCTACTAATTCCACACAGAAAACACTTTCGAGAAAAACAGCGCAAATACGATGACTCTACCGATACGGAAATGTTATTAATAAATCGTTTCCAAGGTACTCCCCTTATCCCCTACCTCCAGCACATGCGGCACACCGCATCTCAGGGCAACATTATTACGCTGGTGGCCTACCGGGAAATCGAAGCAAACCGGATAATCATAATCTTTAACTTTCTCCATTACGATATCGTAAATGGTTTTGCCAAATTCTTCGCCGGGGGTATCGGGTTTTAGTTTAAAGCCGCCTATGATCAATCCGGCCAGTTTATCCAGTTTACCCGTACGTTTCAGGTTCCAGAACATCCGGTCAATACTGTACAGGTATTCATCCGTATCCTCAATAAACAGTATTTTGCCTTTGGTCTCCAAATCGGATTTAGTTCCCGATAAGGTAGCGATCATGCTCAGGTTACCACCTACCAGTTGCCCTTCGGTTTTGCCCAGCCTGTTATAAGTTGATACCGGCGCAGCGTATTTTAAAGCTTCGCCGGTCAGCGCTTGTTTAATAGATTCAATAGTAGTTACCTGTATGGGTTCGGCTTTGGCCCAATCGCTGGGGAAACTGTTGCACATCTTTGAATGCAGCGTAGCAATGCCAAGGTGCCGGTTAATATGGCAATGCAGCACGGTAATATCGCTAAAGCCTATCAGCCATTTGGGGTGTTTGGCAAACTGCTTAAAGTTTAACCTGTCGATGATCCGCACAAAGCCATAGCCACCGCGGGCGCACATAATAGCTTTAACATCGGGGTTATCCAGCATTTGCTGAAAGTCGGCCGTGCGCTCATCGTCGGTACCACCGTAGGTGAAATCCTTTTTGCCTATGGTACTGCCCATTACTATTTTAAAACCCCAGCTTTCCATTAACTGCACCGATGGCTGCACATCGGCTAAACTGATATAACTTGCCGGACTGGTAATGCCTATTGTATCGCCTGGTTTTAAATAAGGCGGTAATTTATGTTTCCTGAAACCGGCATTTTCGGTTGATAAAGCCCAGCTATCCAGTGTGGTTAATGCCGCCCCGGCTGCTGCCAATGAAGTGATGAAGTTTTTCCGGTTCATGAATGTTATTTATAAGTTTCAGGCATTTTAGAATATGTGGTAATATCAGTTTTTTTTTAATAAATAATTAAAACCTGGTTCCGATTTGTACAATCTTAAAGTTCAACTGCATATTATTTTTGGAAATAACTTCAAATAAACTGTAAAGAACTGTAATTTCACTATATGGAATTCAAGCACTTTCTTCCATCATCTGTATTAAAGCCTTATGTAAGGCACTACTACCTCTTTCAATCTGATGAAGATACTGAGTTTGAAGACACTGTTTTCCCAAGCGGCGATATGGAAGTGATATTTAATTTGGGAGAAGGTACCTGGGAATCGGCAGTTAACGACACTTTCCTGCAAACCCCTAAAATTGAACTGTGGGGACAGATCACCAAACCGCTTGCCATTAAATCAAAAGGCAGGCATACTATGCTTGGTATAAAGTTTTTCACCCATTCGGCCGCCTATTTTTTTAATGATGGCATTAACCTGTTTAACGATCAGATCACCGATTTAAGCGCTGTTATAGGAAGCCCGGTAAAAATCCTTCACGCACAACTTTTAGATACAAAGGACGAGCAAGGCCGGATAGCCCTTATAGAGGGTTTCCTGTTGAAAAGATTAATTTCGAACGAAAAAAAGCATTTCAAAATTGATAAGGTAGCCAACATTTTAACCACTATTAAAACCAATCCAGCCGAGGATAACCTGGGGCTTATTGCCTCCAAATATGGCGTTACTACCCGTTACCTGCACAAGCTCATTTATCAAAACACCGGCCTTTCACCTTCATCTTTTAATAAGATCAACCGCTTTCAGTTTAGTTTAAAGCTTATTGCAAAAAACAACCTGCCTTTTACTTCTATAGCTTACCACTGCGGTTATTTCGATCAATCGCACTTTATCAGGGATTTTAAATCGTTTACCGGGCTTACCCCATCTGCCTATATGGACAACCTTACGCCGGTTAACCAACTGCTGCTCCAATAATTTTTCTCACTGTTCCGATTCATACAATTTCCGGGTTTAGCACAGGGATACCTTTGTTTTATTAAAAATTAATAAACAAAGCATATGAACTCATTTCAAAAATTTAAACAGCTGCATCAAAGCACCAAACCTTTTCTTTTAGGAAATATCTGGGATGTAAACAGCGCTAAGGTATTTGAAGCTAATGGCTATCAGGCCATAGGCGTTTCCAGCCAGGCGCTATCAAACGCTATGGGTTATGACGATGGCGAAAACCTGCCGTTTGATGTATTGCTTAGCGTGGCTAAAAGAGTGGTACAGGTAGTTAACATTCCCTTTTCGGTAGATATGGAAGGTGGTTACAGCCGCAGTATTGATGGCATTTTAGAAAACATTAGCAAACTGCACGATGCGGGTGTGGTTGGCCTGAACCTGGAAGATACCATCCCTGCTGCAACCCGTGAATTACAACCAATTGCGGGGTTTCAAAAAATACTTGTGGCTGTGGCCGATTATATCAGCCGGAATAACCTGCAAATGTTTTTAAATATCCGTACCGACGTTTTTCTGTTGGGAATGCCGACAGCGCTAAGCGAAACGCTTACCCGCATTAAAAGCTACGAAAGTTTGGGCGCCGACGGGATATTTGTGCCCTGCATTACCAATAGCGCCGATATTGCAAGTGTAGTTAAAGCCACCAGTCTGCCTATAAATGTAATGTGCATGCCCAATTTACCGGGCTTTCACGCCCTGGAACGATTAGGGGTAAAAAGGATAAGTATGGGGCCTTTTCTTTTCAACAAAGTATATCAGCAAGCCGGCCAACTGGCAAAAACAGTGATGGACGATGCCAATTTCTCATCAATGTTTTCCTGATCTGTCATCGGAAGTATTTAATTAAATCAATAACATAAATTCAAAAAAAATGAACCTACCAAAAAGGGCCGAAGATGCCCACACCGCACTTGCAGCTGCCTACAACACCGGCGATGTTGCCACCGTAATGAACATGTATGATGTTACCGGTATTATTGTAGCCGGGCCGGGCGAACCGGTATCGGGCAAGGCGGCGTTTGAAGAAGCAGTAAAAGCCATATTAGCTATTAAAGGCAAAATGGAAATAAAAACAGTTTATTGCCTGCAAACCGGCAACATTGCCGTAGGCCGGTCTGAATGGAGCATTACCGATGGCAGCGAAGTAAAAATAAGCGCCAAAGGTATTGAAGTAATGAAGCAACAGGCAGATGGCACCTGGAAGATTGCTATAGACCATGCATTTGGCGGTGAAGCCAGCCTGATAGCATCCTGAAGATAAACTGCCATGATGTAAAACGCCGCTAAGCAAACACTTAGCGGCGTTTTTTATATTTAATGTAGTTGCCTTACCAGAACCTGATATAAATAGCCGAAAGCAATAACAATATTACCGCTATCATCATCACCGATGATGGTTTTAGTTTAAACATACCTGCATCAACCTGTATGGCCTTGCCATTTGTTTTTTGTCCGAACAGGCTGATGCCTATCATTAACAGGAAGGTTATCAAAAACGACCAACTCAACGAGATAAAGAAAGGGATCTCGTAAACCCCGGCTGGGTTTTTAAACGCGGTATAAAGCCATGTTTCAGGGCCGAAAACGGTAATGGCAAACTGGTTAAAAAATACCGATGCTGCAAAGCCCGCAATAATACCTACAACAGCGGCCGTCCCGGTTGTGCGTTTCCAGAACATACCCAGTAAAAATGTAGCCAGCACACCCGGACTAACAAATGCCGAATACTTTTGTACAAAGGTATACCCACCCGCGCTGCCAATGCCCAGGGTATCGTGCCAGGTTAGCAGTATGGCGGTAAGCAAGCTTACAATAATAGCGGCGCGCCCAACCCAAACCATCCTGCGTTCACCGGCGGCGCTTTGCATGTACTTTTTGTAGATATCTAAAGTAAAAATGGTAGCGATACTATTCACCTTACCCGCTAACGATGCTACAATGGCAGCAGTAAGCACCGCTAACGATAAGCCCTTTAATCCAGACGGCAAAAAGGATAGCATGGCCGAATAAGCGCTGTCTTTACTTCCGTTAAGTAATTGCGGCAAATGCCCGTGCCTGTATAGCACAAAGGCTACTATGCCAGGCAGCATTACTATTACCGGCATCAGTATTTTTAACAAGCTGGCAAATAAGATACCGGTACGCGCGGTATGTAAATTGGCGCCCAAAGCACGCTGGGTGATATATTGGTTACAGCCCCAATAATTAAGGTTGCTTATCCACTGGCCACCGGCGTACATGGCAAAGCCGGGCAGTATCAGGTACTTGCTTATTTTCTCGACTGATGCGGTTGGCAACGGCTTTTTAAAGATGAGATGGAAGTGATCGGGCGAATCTTTTAACAGTACTTTAAAACCCGCCAGTGCATTCTGCCCGAACCCAAACTTATCGCTCACAATGGTAAGCGAAAGGTAGGTAATCGCCAGTCCGCCTATAATCAGTACTGCTACCTGTATCACATCGGTATAGCCCACCACCTGCATGCCGCCAAGCGCTATAATTACAGCGAAAATGGCCAGGCCAATTAATATCTGGTGGAAATACTCCCCGCCTAATAAAGTGTTAATAGCCAAAGTACCCAGGTACAAAATAGCCGTAAGGTTTATAAACACATACAAAAACAACCAGAAGATAGACATCACCAAAGCCACCCCACTATTATACCTGTCCTGCAAAAACTGCGGCATGGTATATATTTTGTTTTTGATGTAGATAGGCATAAAAAACACCGCAACAATGATCAGGGCCGCGGCGCCAAGCCACTCGTACACGGCTACGGCTATCCCCGCGAAAAAGCCATCGCCGCTCATACCTATAAATTGTTCGGCCGATATATTGGAGGCAATAATAGACGCGCCAATGGCCCACCAGGTAAGCGAACCCTCGGCCAGGAAAAAGCTGTGCGAACTGGAGTTGGTCTCGGTTTTTTTACGCCGGTATATCATATACCCGTAAACCGATACGATAATGAAATAAATGAAAAACACCAGTAGGTCGGCTGTAGAGATCGTGTGCATTCGTAAAAGGGTTTATATGGCTGGTTTATAAATCTGAGCCTATATTAAGTAATTTATCTTAAATGTGATAAGTATTTACGGGATCACGAAATTATCCCTCTTGATTTTTGCTTAAACGATTTCGTAAATGATCGATTTGGCGTCAAAATAAGTATCCTGATGTACAAGCAAAGAATGCTTGCGGTAGCTGGTGCATCGTTACTCAAAACTAACATCTATTTTGAAAGGAGAATGGTTAGTCGAAATATTTTTTTTGCCCTGCTGCCTTTTATTGTGAATACAACAAACCCGGCAATATGTGCCGGGCTGTTATTGTCCATTTTACCACAAGCAGCACCTTATAATTATAAAAGATGGGCCAGCGTTTAATATTTGGTGTAAGTTAAATAGAAAGATCGGTAGGCAGGTTTAGTGAATTCAGTTCCGCCCTTATTCGGTTTAAGTCGTTTTCTAAAAGCGTTTTGGCTATATATTCGGGCGAATAAACTGCCTTTATTTTAACATCTATCCTCGCTGTGCCAGGCTTTGTTTTACCTGCTGCGTAAATGAAAGTGTTTCCCCTACGCTCCCACTTTTTCAAGTTCCCGTTTTGTGTTTTTTCTATGCTGGTAATGGTGCAGCCCTCGTTTATAGGCATGGTGTGCCCGCATAGTTTTAAATTCCCGTCGTGCCCGCTTTTCTTACATTCAATATGGTCGGTAAAAGTGTATGAGACTTTACCATAATCCGACGTCCTACTCGATTTAAAGCCAGAAAAATTACGCCGTACTTCATTAAGTAAATTGCTCCATCGCTCCTGGTAGCTATGCCCCGCTGCCTGATCGGTCGAGTTCATAAAATACTCTTTGGCTATTCTTATATTGGTAATGATAGTACCCTTGATATTTGACAAGTTGGGCACCTGGTTAAAAACTTCCTCTTTAACGTTATCGGGATTTGCAATTAGTTGTGCCTGGGCAGATAGTCCTGCAAGTACAGAAATAGCGATACCAAAAAAGATTTTTTTCATTGTTTTAATTTGTTAAGGTTGTTTATAATTTGAATTATTAGAAAAATACACGGCATATAAATTTGACCATAATAGGTAATGTAAACCGCAAAGCTGCGACTGGTCAATTTTAATAAGGGAGCCCTAAATTATTAAAACATTGCATATTTTAATACAGCCGGATAAATATTCGCCATAGTTTTTTGCACAAAAAGGAATAATCGTACACCAAAACTACAAAGCGTATCTTTACGGCCAATACATCCCGGTAATGATAAAAGAAGCGCTCGAAAAATTAAAGATACAGGCCCTTAACCCTATGCAGCAGGCGGCCATTGCTGCGGTTAAACAGGCTGATGTTATTTTGCTTTCGCCTACGGGCTCGGGGAAAACGCTGGCGTTCCTGTTACCATTACTGGGATTGCTAAACCCTGCTATTCCTACTGTGCAGGCCATAATACTGGTACCCTCGCGCGAATTGGCTTTGCAGATAGAACAGGTGTTCCGCACCATTGGCAGCGGCTTTAAAGTGAACTGCTGCTATGGCGGCCACCCGGTTAAAACCGAACTGAACAACCTGTCGCAGCCGCCTGCTGTGTTAATTGGCACCCCCGGCCGTATTGCCCACCATCTGCGCCGTGGAAGTTTTGATACCGCCACTATTAAAACCCTGATACTGGATGAATTTGACAAGGCGCTTGAATTCGGTTTTCAGGAAGATATGGCCTTTATTATTAAACAAATGCCGGCCATTAATAAGCGGGTACTTACGTCGGCCACGCAAATGGACCAGATACCCGCCTTTACGGGGATAAATAAACCGCAAACACTTGATTACCTGGGCAACGCGGCATCAACTCCCGACCTAATACAGAAAGTAGTGATAGCTGAAGCCGCCGATAAACTGGACGCCCTGTTTGCCCTGGTATGTAAAATAGCCGATAAGCCCACCCTGATATTTTGCAACCACCGCGATGCCGTGGAACGCATTAGCGACCTGCTTTACGACCGCGGTCTGCCCCACGATATTTTCCATGGTGGTATGGAACAGGACGACCGCGAGCGGGCACTACTGAAATTCAGAAATGGCAGTCACCGGATATTAATTACAACCGACCTGGCATCGCGCGGGTTGGATATCCCCGAAATTGAGCACGTGGTGCACTACCAGTTACCGCATAACGAGGAAGCTTTTTTACACCGCAACGGACGCACGGCGCGCATGCATGCCAAAGGCACATCGTACTTATTACTAACGCCCGATGAAAAACCATCGTATTTAACCACGATGCCGGAAGTTGAACAACTGCCTGAAAAAGTGAAGCTGCCACCGCTTTCGCCCTGGGCCACGCTGTATATCGCAGCCGGCAAAAAGGACAAGATAAACAAGGTTGATATTGTTGGTCTGCTGCTAAAAAAGGGGGGACTGGACAAAGAAGACCTTGGCCTGATAGAAGTGCTGGATAATTCGGCTTATGCGGCTGTGAAGCGCAACAAAATTGAGCGTACCGTACAATTAGTTAAAAACGAAAAAATAAAAGGCCGGAAGATCAGGATAGATATTTCCCGTTAAATAAAAAACAATACCACATGAGCAATAACGACATCATGAAAAAGCTGCGGGTAGCTATGAAGTTTACCGATGATGATATTATTAAAGTGTTAGACCTGGCCAACTTCAGGGTAACCAAGACCGAGATCAGCGCCATTTTCCGTGCTGATGACCATCCCAACTTTAAGCCCTGCGGCGACCAGATACTGCGTAACTTTTTAAACGGCCTGATTATTTACACCCGCGGCCCAAAAGGCCCGCCACCTGCGGCTAAGGTGTAGTAACATATTTATTAGTCGTGTCATTTCGAACGAGGTACGAGGAGAAATCTTATGCTCGCAGCCAGCATGACGTAGAAGATTTCTCCTCACGCCCAGCACTACCAAACGCATGTTCGTTCGAAATGACATTAGTTATGATTACGCTGATAGCAGATGCGTTTTTCTACTTCTTAACCTTCACCGGTTTTACCTTTTCAAAAACATCCACAGGCATAATATTCCCCTGCGCGTCGAAACGCATGGGCGAGATACAGGTTTCGCGGTTGTAGCCATCGCCACCGGGTATTTTAAAGCGGTGATAGGCAATATACCATTCATCTTTACCGGGCACCTGCACTACCGAGTGGTGCCCTGCCCCTTTTACCACACCTTTACCTTTCAACACCGGGTAACCTACTGCTTTTTTAAACGGCCCCGTTGGCGAACTGGATGTAGCATATGCTATAGAATAGCGTGGGTCTCGGGTATCATATTCCGACCACATCAGGTAATACACTTCCTTGCGTTTGATCATGAACGGGCCTTCGTTATACCCCTGCGGCTTAAAAGAGATGATCTTCGAAGTATCGCAGCTAACCATATCATCGTTCAGTTTTACAATATTGCATTGCCCCTGCCCGAAGTATAGGTAGGCTGTACCGTCGTCATCAACAAACACCATGGGGTCTATCATCTGGCCGCGTTTGGTACCTTTAGGGATCAGCGGTTTGCCCAAAGGGTCTTTAAATGGCCCTGTAGGCTTATCGGCCACAGCCACCCCAATATTTACATTAGCCGAATAGTAGTAATAGTATTTGTTGTTTTTGCGGGCGATGGTCGGCGCCCAGGCGCGCTCGGCAGCCCAGGTAAGGTCGTGCGGCAGGTCGAGTATTACCCCTTCGTTTTTCCAATTCACCAGATTGTTCGACGACCAACAAGTAAAACTGGTAGACAGCCATCCTTTAGTACCATCGGTTGTGGGGTAGATATAAAACTTGTTGCCAAATACCGCGATATTCGGGTCGGCGTACAAACCATTCAGTACTGGAGGAGGCGCATTAAGCGTATCGGTTGTCTGCGCCATTGCCGGTAATGCAGGACACAAGCTTATTAACAGGATAATTATTTTAATTTTCAATTTATCGTTTTAAAAAGTGCGATTATTATTTATTCTTATTTATAATTATTCGTTTTATTCGTTTTTATTCATCCAAACGGTAGAGACTGGTGCACCTTCTACATATTTTGGTTTTTCAGATTCGGGTGTCGGTGTGGTTGGCACCCGGTTAAGTCTGCTGTAATTAGGAATGGCCAATAATGGCGAGCCATCGCTCCAGGTACCATTAATGGTCATTATCCCGTGTAAAAAGTCGTTATTCCATTTCAACGTAAGCGGCTGGTTACTAATAGCTTTTGTTATATCTTTATTATCGGCAGTTTCCACGTTGTACAACAGCGGGCCGTAACGCAGGGCCACTTTGCCCCTGTCAGCGGCAATTTTTTCATCGGCGGTGACACGCTGCACTTCCATGGGCAATTCCAGATCGATACGGTCACCTTTTTTCCAAAGGCGCCTTACAATCGCGTAGCCATTCACAATTTTAGGGGTTAATGGTTTTCCGTTTACACTGATAGATTTCAACCCATTAACCTGTGGTACAGTAGTATACAAATTACTGGTGGTACGGTTAGGCACACGTATATAAACGGTAAATTCCTTGCTTTGCTGCGGGTTTACTATCATGGTTACTTTACCGCTCCAAGGGTAATTTGTTCGTTGGATCATCTCTACATCAGTACCGGCAATTTTATCAACCTTAATAGTACTACCAACAAACAGGTTCACGTACAAACCGTTATCGCCACGTACGTACGTCCAGGTCGGCATCATTAACAAGGTACGCGGGATATTGCCCACGCAGCACGGACAAACATGCCATTGATAACGCGGTTCGGCAGCGGCCAATGGATTGGTATACAGAAAGTTTTTACCATCCAGATCAAGCGAACCCAACAGCGCGTTGTACATCGTTTCTTCGTAGAGGTCGGCATATTTGGCATCATGATAAGCCAGGTTCATTTTATATTCAAAAAATATCAGTCCGCAACTTGAGCATGATTCGCAATAGGCGCCATTTCCTAACGAGTAGTTACCGCCAAATCCTTCAGATGTTTCACCGCTGCCGATGCCGCCTGTTAAGTAATATTTTTTATTTACCAAATTATCCCAGATAGACATTACCGCGCTTTGGTAATCCACATCGCCCGTCTCGGCGGCTACATCGGCCATACCCGAATAGTTATATGTGGCGCGCACGGCATGCCCAACCGCTTCATATTGCTGTTGTACAGGCACATGACTTTGATCGTATTCACTACCACCCTTGCGGCTATCCAGCAGGAATTTGGCCAGCTTTACATAGCTATCGCCGTGACTTTGGTGCCCTTCCTGATCGTTCACAAAACGACCGAAACGCACCAGCGCCTGCTCCATCTCCTGATGACCATCGTACCACTCTTTTTTACCCGGACCAAGGTTGGCTACCCAGCAATCAGCCAGTTTTTTAGCAGCATTGTACAGGCGTTTGTCCTTTCCTTCGGTCAATGTATAATGGTTAATGGCTGATTCAATAAAGTATCCCGCGGTATATCCTTCGTGATTCCCACGGCTTTCGCGTGGCGACCATCTATCATGCCAGCGACTGGTATCTCGCAGGGTATAAGCGGTTTGCAAATAGCCGTCCGGTTCCTGCGCAGCTAAAATAATAGGTATCCACTTGTCAAGCGTGCGCTGCATTTTTTCCTGCGCGGCAATAATTTCTTTGTCACCTTGCGGGTCAACCATCAAAGCTTCGCAAATGGCCTCTACTGTTTGATGAACCCAGGCGTTGCTAAATACATAGCCCTTATGTTTGCCATGTGGCTGGCCATGTAACGCTTTTGCAGCTTCAATAAAGTTATCAATGCCCCCCTCGCCTTCTTTCAGGTCGGTACGTTCGCATTGGTCAATACAAAAAGGTATCCAATTTACGATCATGGCCTTGGCCCGGTCGTTCCATAATTTGCTATCAATTTTATAACGACGGGTATACACCACATCCAGCCTTTTAGCCGGTGGCGGCAGGCATACTTTTACCTTTAATGTTGATGCAGATTTGGTAGTAGCGTTGGTTGCGGTAAAGCTTAGCTGGTAATTGCCGGGGGCGGAAAATGTGGCCGAGCCTTCCTTAGCATTCACATCACTAAAAGTAACGTTACCGGGGCCAGATACTTTTGTCCATACCATACTTTGTACCGGCGTAGCAGAGCGCACCCGCCCGCTTAAATAAGTTTTGCCGTTCAGCATCACATCCCTGTCTACACCCGCAATTACTACGGGCGCATAACCAGCGGAGCCTTCTGTTTGGTAAACGATCCATTCCTGCAACGGGGTTATTTGCCTGTCGGTTGAATCGGCTTCCAGCCTAAGTTTGCTGGTAGTTATTTCGTCAAAGCTAACTGTACTTAATTTATCATTCTGTATCTCTGCGCCTGATAAGTGTTTTACCGGCACAAAAGCGTTACCATCCCAATATTCAATACGATAAGCTTTAGGCAAGCGGATGCTGCCATTAAAGTTATGCCAATAAAGACCAATTTGCCTGGTTGCAATGGGCTGTTGCCATTCGTACTGTACCCATTGTTTGTCCAGGTATTTTACCGGGCGGCCATTAGGGCGCTGGTTATTATTTACCGGCATTTGGCCATCATTCAATCTACCGTAGCCGCCCCCCTGCCCTGTGGCAGTAGCAATATTGGCAAGATTAGGTTGATTATTTGCTTGTTGGGCGAATATATTTTGGCTTAAAGCCGATAGGAAAATGGCTAAACAGATCAGTCTTTTCATATAGGTAATACTTGGTAAAACAGGTTCAATTGGGAATTAATGTTAAAAATACATTTATTTTTTGATTTACAATAGTGATGTGATAATCTGTGTTATGATAAAGTTTTATCTTGAAATTTTTATCTTCACTTTTTCAATACATCTATTATGATCCTATTTAAACATTTCCTTATCGCCTTATTGATAATATTTACTTCTTTAAGTTCCTTCGCCCAAAACGAAAAAGCCGAGGCTAATATCCGGGAGGTGATGAAACAATATGACGCAGTAGGTTTGTCGGTTGCGGTGGTGAAAAATAACAAGATCATTTATACCCATTCATTCGGGTTAAAAAATATAGAACATAACACACCGTTAAGCGACAACGATATTTTCCGCATCGCCTCTATCTCTAAATCTTTCTCGGCTACATCAATCATGCAATTGGCGGCCGCGGGCAAACTTTCGCTGGATGAGGATTTCAGCAAACTGATTGGCTTTAAAGTACGCAATCCTAAGTTCCCTGATAAGGTGATCACTTTAAAAATGGTAATGTCGCACACGGCCAGTCTTAACGATAGCCAGGGTTACTTTAGTTTAGATGGCATAAACCCCGATAAAGGCGTAAACTGGGCAAAATGTTACAATAATTACGAACCCGGCACCGATTACCAATACTGCAACCTGGATTATAATATGATAGGTACTGTTATTGAAAAAATATCGGGCGAACGGTTTGATCAGTATGTGAAACACCATGTGCTTGATCCGCTGGGCTTGTATGCCGGTTACTGTGTCGACTCGCTGGATAACAGCCGTTTCGTTACCATATATGAATACGATGCTAAAACTAAACAGTTTACACCAGATCCGGGTGCTTATAACCCGCGACGCGAGGAAATTAAAAACTATGTGATGGGTTATAGTACCCCTATATTTTCTCCAACTGGCGGTATGAAAATATCAGCTACCGACTTGGCCAAATACATGATGATGCATATGAACTATGGTAAGTACCCGGGTGGTAACCGTATCATCGAAAAGAAATACTCGAAAATTATGCAAACTAAGGTTACCGAAAAAGACGGCTATGGCCTGGCTATCCGCACGGTAGATGATCTGATACCCGGCGTAACTATGAAAGGGCACACAGGCTCGGCATATGGGTTATTTAGCGGCATGTTTTTCCAGCCCGATAAAAAGTTTGGCATAGTGGTGATCACCAATGGTACCAGCGCCCCTGAAACTGATGGTTTTAACGCCTTAATTAAAGCAAGTATAAATAGTTTATATAACGATTTTATAAAGTAACGGCTGTTAGCTGCTGATGAAACTCACCAAAAAGCTTTGGGGCAGGCATGAGGGGAAGGATGTATACTTATTCCATTTATCGAATGATAAAATGGAGATCAGTGTAAGCAATTTCGGTGCTACGATAACGAGCATATTCGTGCCGGATAAAAATGGCAGTCGGGATAATATTGTTTTAAACTATCCCGACCTGTCAGGCTATGTAAACGATAATTATTACATGGGTTGTACCGTAGGCCGTTTTGCCGGTCGTATTGCCAACGCCCGGGTGGAAATTAATGAGGTAGTTTATCCCCTTGCCGCTAACGATGGTGGTAAAAACATTCATTTGCACGGTGGTAATAAAGGTTTCAATAAACAGGTTTTTGATGTTGCCTCCGAAAAAACCACAGATGATACCGCGTCTGTAACGTTTAATTATCGCAGTCCACATTTAGAGGAAGGTTATCCGGGTAATTTAGACGTATGGGTTACCTTTGAATTGACCATTGATAATTATTTAAACATACGATACCAGTGCCTTACCGATAGGGATACACATGTTAATTTAACTAATCACTGTTATTTTAATTTAAGTGGTAACACGAAAAGCGCACTAACCCATAAACTGTTTATTAACGGTGACAAATATGTAGTAACCGACAACAACTATATCCCCACAGGTGAACTGAAACCTGTTACGAATACGCCATACGATTTCAGGAACCCGCATACTATTGCTGATAGCAAACCTAATGGCTACTATAACGAGTGTTATGTACTTAATGTTGATACAGGGAAACCTGCCGCTATATTAAGTGATGATACTACCGGACGCCAGGTTATTGTTGAAACGGACATGCCCGGATTGCTTTTTTACAGCGGTGATTATCTTGGTGGTCAGTTTTCAAAAAATAGCGGCTTGTGCCTGGAAACTCAATTTTTCCCTGATACGCCAAACCACAGGGATTTTCCCGGTAGCCTACTTAAAGCAGGCGAACAATGGGAAAGCTGCACCCAATTTACATTTAAATGGGTTGACGTTCCCTTAACTTAGAATACTTATATTTAAATATCCTTTAAACAATTGGATAAGTATAATACCATCAAACCAATACCATTTAAACCAAACAAAATACGGCTGTACAATGAATAACAATATTAAAATTATACTGGCTGGCTTGTTGCTAAGCGCCTGTTCGCCCAAAGTTGTTTCAAAAAAACAAACGGTTTATGGGGAGCGTGTACTAAAAGTAATGAGTTACAATATCCATCATGCCAATCCACCATCAAAAGCAAAAGAGGGCCTTATTGACATTGATGCGGTAGCGGCAGTCATCCTAAAGCAAAAGCCAGATCTGGTGGGGATTCAGGAAACAGACAAAGGGACTAAAAGAAGCGGCAATGTTGACGAGGCGGCTTTATTAGGTCAGAAAACCGGCATGCACGCACAGTTTTTCAAAGCAATTGATTATGATGGCGGCGACTACGGCCTGACTATTCTAAGTCATTATCCTATTCAATCTTTTAGCAAGGTAAACCTGCCGCAGGCGATGAAAGGCGAAGCGCGCATCTTATCGTATATTACTGTAAATATCCCCGGTAAGGGCAAACTAACTTTTGCAAATACTCATCTTGATGCTACCCACCCCGATAGCAATCGTATTGTACAGATGAAGCGTATTATAGCGGAGTTAAGCAGCAAACAAGGGCCGGTAATTATCGTTGGCGATTTTAACAGTGAAGCCAGTAAGGAGCCTATCCGTATACTCGACCAGCATTTTCGCCGCACTTGCGTGAATGGTTGTGCGTTTACTATCCCGGAAATGCGACCTAATAAAACCATTGATTACATCGCTATAAAAAATGTAGATTGGCCTGTATTAGAACACACAGTTGTTCCCGAAACGTACGCCTCGGACCATAGGCCCGTTGTCGCGACATTTCAATTGAAATAACGTTAAGACAAATTGCAAAAGGGAAACAATTACTTTACAGCCAGCTTTTGCTGCGCAATAAAATAGTCGTGGAAGAACAGCAACTGGTATTTAATAGAATTTGCCCAATATGCAGAATTGTGCCCTCCTGGCCGCACGTAAAAATCGTGAGGAATATTGCGCAGTAACAGCAGGTCGTGCAGGTTTACGTTCACTTTATAAAAGAAATCCTCGGTACCGCAGTCGATAATTAAAGCCAATTTACCCGGTGTCAGCAGGTGGGTCATATTAATGATCGTATTCTTCTCCCAGTTTTCGGGATGCTCTGCATAAGTGCCCAATATGTTAGCCATCTTCCAGTTATTGGGAAACGGGCGGATATCCACCCCGCCGCTGGTGCTGCCTGCTGCGCCAAAAGTATCCTGATGTTTAAAAGCAAGATAAAGCGCCCCATGCCCGCCCATACTTAAACCGGTTATGGCACGTCCACTACGGTTTTTTATTGTTTTATAACGCGCATCAACCCAGGCTACCAGTTCGGTACCTACATAGGTCTCATATTTCCAATCAGGGTTTACCGGGCTATCCAGGTACCAGCTTGATATGTTGCCATCGGGGCAAACTATCAGCATATGGTATTCGTCGGCCAGGCTTTGCACCGCGGGCGCGTTTCTAACCCAATCCGAATAGTTGCCGCCATAGCCATGCAAAAGGTAAACTGTCGGCATTACGGATAACTTATCGTAATCATTAGGCTTAATAATTACCGCTTTTATTTTTTTGTGCATTGCCTGGCTGGTCGTCTCAACGGTATCTACAATGGCGGCTACAGATAGCTTGCTTATTAACAGCAGATGCAATATAACGATGCTAAGGCGGAATATTTTTTTCATTTAACAGGTGGGCTGAATAGCAAAAATAGTAAAACCAATAATTTTTAATAATAAAACTTTTGTTAGCAAATACTTTGATGGGGCTAAATATATCCATAAGTGATTAATGAATAAATAAGTTCATAACTTAGTCTATACAACCATCCGGTATGAGAACACTATATATATTTATAATCACCATATGCATCGCTTTAATAGCCTGCGGTAAGGAAAAAAGTGATACTACCGCAATTGAAGGACAACCACCGTCTGTTTTACCTGCAGGTTTTGCCAAAGGGGCTGATATTGGCTGGCTATCTGAAATGGAGGACGCGGGACGTAAGTTTAATGATAACAAGGGCAATGCCATGGATTGTATCGATCTACTGAAAAGCAAAGGCATTAATTCTATTCGCCTCCGGGTATGGGTAAACCCGGCTACGAAATACAGCAGCAAGGCAGATGTGCTGGCCCTGGCTATTCGTGCCAAAAACAAAGGCATGCGGCTGATGATAGATTTCCACTACAGTGATAACTGGGCCGACCCCGGCAAACAGGTTACCCCCGCCGCCTGGAAAAATTATGACCTGCCTGCGCTGCAAAAAGCAGTTTATGAGCATACTTATGATGTACTAAGTATCTTAAAGGCCAATGGCATCACCCCCGAATGGGTACAGGTAGGCAATGAAAGCAATACCGGCTTTATGTATCCGCTTGGAGATATGTCAACCAATAATGGGGCTAATTACGCTATGTTAACCAATAGCGGTTACGACGCGGTTAAAGCCGTTAACCCGGCCATAAAAGTAATTGTGCATGTATCTAACGGTTATGATAATAAACTTTTCCGCTGGCATTTTGATAACATGGTGACCAATGGCGCTAAGTTTGATATGATAGGCATGTCGTTATACCCGCCGGTTGACTCGTGGCAAACCTATACCGCCAACCTGCTTAGTAATATGCAGGATATGATTGCCCGTTATGGTAAACCCATAGTGATATCGGAAGTTGGCATGAATGCCGACGCCGCCAAGGCATCCAAAGATATGCTGACCGATGTTCTGACCAAAACAGCATCGTTAGGTGCAAATGGGGTTGGTGTGTTTTACTGGGAACCCGAAGCCTATAACTGGAAAAACTATCCCATGGGTGCGTTCGACAGCAGTGGTAAGCCAACCATCGCTATGGATGCATTCCTGTTGAATTGAGGTTATTTAATATCAACCGAGTAACGCGCCGATAATTTAAAATAAGGGTAGCTTCTATCTACATCGGGATGGTCTTTATAATACCCACGCAGGGTAAAATAACCAGGCTCAAAATTGGCTGAAAAACCTTTTACAGGCGCGTAACTAAACTCGCCGGATACGGCATGCAGGAAATAGTGCGAGTGGTTACCGTTCATTGTTTTTGTCCAGCCACCTCGATAGTTCCACGTAAACTTCAATTTATCGGCCAGGTTTACTATGGCCCCGCCATTGATACCTAAACCCGATCCATAATCGTAATTACGACCATTGACAAGGTATGGACTTGGTATCGCTGCCAGCAAAATTGGCCCTATGCCCAACGTAGTATTTATTTTCAATTTTTTAAAGGGCTGAAACAGCGAGTATAAATTTGCTTTTACACTCTCGCCGCCGTAAAAAAATGATACATTATGGATGTAATCATAATTTGCCGATATCACCAGCAAATGCTTAATATCATCACTATGATTATCTAACTGCCAGCCAACTATAGAGCCATAAACTGAAACGATGTTTAGCGCGGTGCTATCATCCCTGCCTATTTCGGCATTGATAATGATGTTACTAAACGGCTTCCTGAAATTTTCATACGGCGTACCATATAAAAGTTTAGCATGTGCGTACCAGCCCGATTGCCCGCTTGCACCAAATAAACTTTCGGTGCCTGAATTAAATTTACGGTAGCCTAAATCAAATTCGGCATTCACTTTTGATGAGTCTACCTCTTGTGTATTACGGGCAACCTTGCCCCATTTCCCGTCTAAAATGCGATTTATACCATTAGTAGGGCAAACAATAAAGGCAAACAGCTCGCTCATTTGCCGGTGAATCCCGTGGGTATGGTTGTTCACCATTTTGTTAGATAAGCGATAGGTCATTTCACCAAGCACTATACCGCCAAAACTGGTGTTAATAAAATCGTTAGGCGCAGGCGCCTGGTTCTCGGCAAAAGTTTCCCAAAGATAACTGCCGGCAAATGTTGCCGGTACCGATTGCCAAAAACTATACCCGTTGGTACGGAACGAATTAAAAAAGTAACTCCCATGGTATGGGTGACCAAACTGATTGGTTTGGAAAGGATCGTTATCCCAGGCCCAATGCCCGGGGTTTAAGTTATATCCAACGGTTTTCCAACTAATGTTGGCATAATCCTTCCCAGCCAACTTATCAATAGTCCACGGGGTAATCTCTGAAAAACCGAATTCGATAAAAGCGCGTTGCAGGTGTTTATGGTTAAGCAAACTATCGCGTATCTCCCGCTGCCGGGCACGACTGGTTACCGGTGGTGGTGTATAAAATGGCGTTTCCTGAGCAAAGCTTGTTATCGGCTCAGCAAGTATGATGAGGATAAAAAAAATAAACCTTAATCGGTTTGCGTGTTTGCGTTTCAATTTCATAGGTTGAACAGCCTCTGCATCAATAATGCATTTAATAATACAAAGCTGCTACAATTTGTGATAGCTATTCAACCTATAAAATTGATTTTAGTTTCACACCCCTGTAACACTTATGTCATTTAATCAATAGTTCTCTCCCGCTTTCAAAAATGACAATACCAACAAAGATTGGGATACTTCAGGAAAATCGCGTTTCAACCTTCCATTCATTTTTGAGGCTAAAGCCTTTTTTTGCTATGCTTTAAACCGTCCCACAAATGGGACGGCAATGAAAAGTTTACTTTATTTTTAATTGCCATTGGCTTCAGCCAACGGGATAAGCCCGAATTCAAGATGGCTTTAGCCTTAAACTTATACGATATTGTTTTAAAAGCGATTTCCTGTTGAACACTTCCCGGATTGTGATTACTTATTTCAGTTCCTTTATCTTAATATTACGATAATTTACTTCAAAGCCATGATCCTGCAAAAGGATGTGGCCTTTATCGGCCTCGCCAAAATCTTTCCAAATTTTATATTTACTAATTTTTACCAGATCGCGATATTCAGGTGATTTACGTACATACGATAATACTTTGACCCCATTAAGCCAATGTTCTACCCTGTTATCCGGGTAAACCACAATACGGCCGGTATTCCACTCACCAATCGGGCGGATAATACTGGCAGGCTTATTAGCCGGGATCAAATCATATAATGAAGCCAGTGTGCGGTCGCCATCACGGCCTAATTTGGCGTCGGGATGTACTGCATCATCCAGCACCTGGTATTCCAGTCCAATAGCCGAGCCTTTGGTTTTTTCATCAAGGGTTACAAAATATTTAACGCCGCTATTAGCGCCGCGACTCATCCGGAAATCAAAAGTAAGTTCAAACGCCGCGTATTCGTCTTTTGTAATAATATCGCCTACGTTGGCCGCTTCGCCGCCGCCCGATCCAAGGATGGTTAAAGTACCATCTTTAACAACCCACCCGGTAGGCTTAAATGGTGATTTACCCGCATCGGCCCCTATCCAGCCATTTGATGATTTTCCATCAAAAAGTAGTTTCCAGCCCTCACTTTTTTCTTTCGCGGTCAGCGTATTCATTTTTTGCGCTAAAGCTGTTTTACCAGCCAGCGTGCCCATCATTAACAGGCAAACACCTACAGTGTATATGGTCTTTGTTCTCATATGTATTTATGTTAGTCTTTTTTTAAGCTATTCAGATATTTTATACTTTCGGGCACCTGTGTAACCGATGCACTGCTTTCATCTTCAATATAATAGTGCTTTACACCAGCTTTGCGCGCGGCTTTTATTACTGCCGGGATATCTATCTGCCCCGTACCTAAAATCACGTCGTTATCCTGCGCGGTACCACCTGAAAGGCTGCCACGCTCCACACCTTTTTTCAGGTCCTTCATATGCAGGGCTTTGTAGCGGTTGCCATATTTAGCCAGCAAAGCTGCCGGATCCTGTCCCGGGAAAAATGCCCACAGGATATCCAGCTCCAGGCTTACATATTTAGGGTCGGTGTTTTTAACCAGGTAATCGTACAGTGTGCCGTCTTCATAAGGCTGGTATTCAAAACCGTGGTTATGATAAATAAAGGTAAGTCCATAATTATCTTTCAGCAATTTGCCATACTTATTAAAATCGGCGACAGCCTGTTTGGCATTATCTAAAGTAAAAGCGCCTTTGTGGGGTATACCGGCTACCCGGACATAGGTTGCCCCTAATGTTTTTGCGGCTTTCCCTACTTCATCGGTTTTATTTACCAGGTCATCATAACTTACCCCGTACGATGAGCATTTAATCCCCCGTTCGTCGCACATTTTGCGCAGGTTCTCGGGTGTTTGTTTAAACAGGTTTGAAAACTCAATATCGGTTACGCCGTTGCTTTTGATCATATCCAGCGTGCCGGGGACATCCTTAGCAAATTGATTGCGATAGGTAAATGAAACCATTCCCGGCGCTTCGGGGAATAATTGTTTTTGGGCAAAGGCTTGACTGCTGATTAAGCCGCCTATCAGGCTTAGCGTTAGTAGTGTTTTTTTTAGGTGATGGATCATGTTTTAAATTGATGTTTTGATAATTAAACTTTAGGTTCCCAACCCGGTTCGTAGCTACGTTTCCAAAGTTTTTGTGCCTCAGGGTCGTTCAGGATGTGGCCGTTCTTTGGGTCAAGGTGTAATTCGCGGCCTACGCGCCAGGCAATGTTGCTTAGCTGCATACCGATGATGCTTTTATGCCCTATTTCCACATCGCAATTAGGTTTGCGGTTATTGCGTATGGCATCCAGGAAATCGGCTACGTGCATACTATCCATTCCAAGGCTCACGCTGGCGGTATTACGGCCTTGCAGTGCTTCTTCTTTAGCTTTCGGGCCCACTTCTTTTACCAGTTTACCCTTCAGGTCAAATACCTTGTAGGCATCATTCCCTGTGCTTAAACTGCCGTTCTCACCGTAAAAAATAATACCGCGGTCATCTCCCTCTATCTTGCGTCCATTCACACTGCTGCTCTCCCACATAATCATTTTTCTGTCGGGGTATTCCAGCGTTACTACCTGCGTATCCGGCGTTTGCCAATCATCCTTAAAAGCATAGCGCCCGCCAGATGATGTTACTTTCACAGGATAATCAACCCCTAAGCCCCAACGGGCAACATCAACTTCGTGTGTGCCATTGTTCAACGCCTCACCGGTTCCCCAATGCCAAACCCAATGCCAGTTATAATGGATCAGCCCGTCCTGGTAAGCCAGGCGTGGCGCAGGGCCTTGCCATAGGTCGTAATTTAGTTCTGCCGGTGGGGTACCGGGTTTTAAGAAGGTGGCTTTACGTTCGTTAGTATACCATGTTTTGGCATAATACACCCTACCTATTATACCCTCATGTAATTGTTGTATACCCTCGGTTAGTATCGGCGCCGAGCGGCGTTGTGCGCCCATTTGCACCACCCGGTTATGTTTGCGGGCCGCGGCAATGGCCAGTTCACCCTCGTGCGGGTTATGGCTTAGCGGTTTCTCTACATATACATGTTTGCCGGCATTGCAACCCATAATGGTAAGGGGTGCATGCCAATGATCGGGCGTGGCAATGTAAATGGCATCAATATTCTTATCCTGCATTACCTTGCGGCAATCGCCTTCGGTTTTTGGGACGTTTATTTGTTTATTATCAGCTACAGATTTTAAGGCTTTGGCAAATACGCGGGTATCCACATCACACAGTGTAAGAATCTCCGCGTCCTTTTGCCGCGCAAAGGTACCTGCCATACTGGTGCCGCGCCCATTTAGGCCAATAATAGCCATATGTATACGTTCATTGGCGCCAATAATATTGCGGTAGCTTTTAGCGCTCATGCCAAACAGGCTGTTGCCTGCCACAACACTGGCCGATGTTATAGCCACTTTTTTAATAAAGTCTCTTCGTTTCTCCATAATACAGGTAAATGCAGTAATAATTACGGTTAACAGGTATAATAGCTGGTATACTAAATACCGAATAATTATTCGCAATAATGAAATTTATTTTGGCATTTAGTTCAACCAAAGTACCTTGCCCGTCCACGCTATTGTCGCTGCTACTGTTTTTAAGGAATAACCTGGGAACAGGTTAAAGTTACTTCAATACCCCTACCTTTTTAAACTTCTCGAAAACAGTTTCGGTATGCGGTGCATCCACTAATTCGGGAGTTAAGTCTTGCCCGGCCCAGTGTTCGTAATGCTTGCCATTGCGCCACAGGCGGCTTTCCGTCACATCATATATAATACCCAGATAGGCAATCCATATTTGGGGTTTATCCTGCCCATTGCGCAGGGCCAGTTGAGAGCGGGTATATTCGGGCAGGTCGGTCATGGTTTATTTTGTAGCTAATTAAAGTACACAAAAAAAGCGATATTTACTGTAACCTATTGCATCGGGTTAACGTCTTATTGCTACAAAAACTATAAAACCATGAAAAAACTGACCACATTTTTATTTGCCGTACTACTGATTATTGGCTTAAATAGCGCTTTCGCTGAAGTGCAAGACCGCCACTTATCCGGCTTCCACGCTATTAGTGCTTCCGCATCTTTTGATGTTTATATTACACAAGGTTCAACCGAATCGGTTAAGGTAGAAGCACCGTCCGACGTGATCAACCGTATTATTACCGAGGTAGACGGCGACGTGTTAAAGATCCGGACAAAAAACGGCTCCTTCAGCTGGGGCGGCTGGTTTAACAATTCGCACAAAAAAATGGTTGTGTATGTAACTATCAAAAGCATCCACGCTATTAATATTTCTGGCTCAAGCGATGTTTTCTTTAAAGAAGGCATTAATGCCGATAAAATGGAGTTGATTGTTAGCGGCTCGGGCGATGTTGTTGGCAAACTAAACGCAAAAAGCCTGGAGACCCGTGTATCAGGCAGCGGCGATATTAAACTGGCCGGCAATGCTCAAACATCTATCATACGTATGAATGGTTCGGGCGATTTTTCGGGCCGCGACTTTGTTACCGCCATTACTACGATAAGTATTTCGGGTTCAGGTGATGCCACAGTAAATGCCTCGCAAAAACTTGAAGCCAGGGTATCTGGCTCGGGTGACATCCGTTATGCCGGTAATCCTAAAGAGGTATCCAAAAGCACCTCGGGCAGCGGCGAAGTACATAGGATATAACGCAAACAACATAAAAAAGAAGGGCGGCCCGTTAACAGGCCGCCCTTCTTTTTTATTTACCGAACCTGGTATACAGGGCCACCTGCATTACATGGTTTATAGTATAAGCCTCGGCTTGTTTAATATATTGATTGAGATAACCGGCCTCCACATCAATCATTTTGTTTAAGCGGTAACCAAAGGCCGCATAGGCGCGATTTTGGTCGAGCGTATGTTTATTAACCTTGTCTTTATTTTGTACGTTAGCAAATGCCTCGTTTTGCAGCGCCACGAAAGTGCCCTGGGTAAATACCGGTTTATTATTAAGCGGAATAACCCCGCGCACAAAATAGCGGAAGCGTTGCGAGAAAACATCGGGCTGAGTGGCGGTTTGCCCCTGGAAACGTTGTTCTAAACGGAAACGATGGGTTATAGCCGTATTTATCCCTGCTTTTTGTGATATGATGAACTGCTCGAAGATCCGGTGTTCGGGCCTGAAGGTTTTGCCCGAGGCGTTGCGGCCATTGGTAGCGATATAAGCATAGCCCAGGTCGGCACGTTTGTTTTTATTAAAATAATAACTGGCCGAAGGGCGCAATAACACGTTTCGCAAATAATCGGCATGATGGGCCGAGCGAAACTGCGCATCGAAAGCGGCGCCCCAATGGTCATTAAACTTTTGTGTATGGAACCATGCGCCCCAGGTAGTTAATTCGTTTGTTTGGGCCTGTGCAAACCCGGCGATAGATAATTGAACAGCACATAAAATGCCAATAGCCTTTAGCTTCATAAATAATGTTAAGTTTTAGTTTCGATCACTTTAACGGAGAAACTGCGAGATTATTTGAGTATCATCTAATAAAAAATGCCATCTCAAGCGAAGTGTGTCGCTTGAAATGGCATAATGGAATTAAGATATAAGATTTTACTGCTGCGTTACCTCTATCACATTGCTGCTTTGCTGACCCGCGCTGCCCGTAGTAATGCCAACGCCTATTGTCATCAGGTATTCGCCGCTGAAGATTTTGCCGTTATCCTGCAAGGCAGCTTTAGCACCCTCTACCAGGTTTATTTCCTGAACTTTGTATTGCTTCTGTGCATCCAACCCTTGCATTTTAATTTTGGTGAAAGGTTCCTTGTAGCGTTTGTTCAGCACGTAGTTAAATAATATTGCCTTATCTTTTTTATCGCTCACATACATCAAATCGGCACGGTTTTCTTCATAGGGGGATACCAGTCGGTAAAGGTCGCCCTGAAATATTACCGGTTTGATACGATTATAGGTGGCCACAGCAGCGTGACTGAATTTGATCTCTGCTTCGGTCATTTTCTTTACATCCATATCATAACCCATACGGCCCATCATGGCCACATCTGTACGGAATTTAAGGGAAGCCGTTTTATTCCACGAAGTAATATGGTTTGAAACAGTAAGCGCGGGAAAGAAGTTACTGTACCCCCATTGAATGAATACCCGTTCAACAGGGTCGGTGTTATCGCTTGGCCAAAATTCTGTAAAATACTTCATGGCAGCATAATCGGTACGGCCGCCACCGCCGCTGCAAAGCATCATAGGCATGGTGGGGTACTTTGCACGAACCCTGTCCAGCACTTTATACAAGCCCAAAGTATAATCAACATACAGGTGCGATTGTTTATCTTTTAAATACGGCGAGTAAGTGTTACTCATGGTACGGTTGCAGTCCCATTTAATATAGGCCACGCCCGGGTTTTTAGTGAGCAGGTTATCTACAATGCTATATACATAATCCTGTACCTTAGGGTTGGTTAGGTCAAGCACCAATTGGTTGCGCTGGTAGTTCTCCTCGCGGTTGGGTAATTTCAATATCCATTCGGGATGCTTTTCGTATAGTTCGCTTTTGGGGTTCACCATCTCCGGCTCCAGCCAAATCCCAAACTTAATGCCTTTAGCCTCGGCTTGTTTTACCAGGTATTCTACATCATGCGGCAGGATGGTTTTGTTGGCTTCCCAATCGCCAAGACCGGCTTTATCGTTACTGCGCGGGTATTTGTTACCAAACCAGCCATCATCTAACAAAAACAGATCGACACCTAATTTATTTGCGCCATCAAACAAGCCTACCAGCATTTGCTCGTCAAATTTAAAGCCGGTAGCCTCCCAGTTATTCAGCAAGGTTACACGGGTACCTTTGCCATCCATTACGCCATAGTTGCGCGCCCATTTATGGATATTACGGGTGGCCTGGCCTTTGCCGGTATTGCTGTAGGTGAATATTAAAGCCGGTGTAGTAAACGTTTTGCCCTGCGCCAGATGATATTCTGATGCGTACGGGTTGATCCCTGATATCACCCGCAGACCATTGATCTCATCTATCTCGAACTGGAACTGGAAGTTGCCTGTCCACGCCAATGTGGCAGCCACTACTTCGCCGCTGGCTTCATCGGCAGGTTTATTTAGCGCAAGCATAAACATAGGCGCCTGGAACTTATCGGCACGGGTACCCAGTTTGCTGTCAATTACTTTTATGCCGCTGGTTAGTTGGCTTTCCTGCTCTTTCATTTCAGTTGCCCAATCGCCGTGAAACTGCGTAAGGTAATATTTGGCCGCATCAAAGTGCAACATATTCGATGCATAATTGGTAAGCGTTAGCGCGCCCTTTTCATCGTTTTTAATTTCAGTCCAGGCTTTTATAACGTTCTCCTGCTCGTATGCCTGATAATGCAATACTACTTCAACCGGGTATTTAGGGTCTTTTAGTTCGATGGTAGTTTCGGTCATGTCGCCCTGCTTATCCTGCTTATCGGCTACGTACTGCAGCAGCAACGATGGATTGCCATCGGTATGGGTAACTTTAATGGCCGGCTCGTTCTGGTCTTCCATGCCGCCGGTTATATAGGCTTCTTTACGGCCAGTAGGCAAGCCTGCATACTCTGCAGTATTAGCCAGTTTTTTACCAAAATAGGTTTGATACACCCGGTTATTACTATAAACCTTAAAAACAAGGCTTACATCTTTGGTTTCAACAATAATTTGCTTAATACTTTGTGCCTGCGCGGCAACGAAACCTGCTGCAAAAAAAAGCAGGGCAACGGACTTTTTTATCATACCGGAAGAATAATTGGTTAATGGTTTATCAGTGTAAATCTGCGAAGGCAATAATAATCCAAATCAATCATTTATTCAATGGATAAATTCATGGTACGGATGGATAAAATCATTTGCTGTTCCCTTTCCCCGCACCCAACCATAACAACGCGTTAAGGATCAGCTTACTTTCCATCTCGCTGCCAAAGGTGCTTGACAGGGTTTTATTAGTTTTATCGTACTTGTGTTCATAGTCCATATCGTTGTGCCCCATGTTAATGTATACCATTCGGTACTTACTGTTGCTCCATACTACCGGATAATAACCGCTGTGCCATATCTCACTTTGTTTTGGCCCGGTACCCAAGGGGAAGCTGGCGCTATCTATAGCGCATAATATGCGGATGTCGGGGTTTTGGCGCAGGTCGCGCTCCCAGCGGTACCACTCGTTCGGCGATGCCTTAAATGTTTTGGGCAGGCCTTTTACTGCCGGGTGCTGCTTATCCTCTACCCGTAATATAGCTGATGTTGGCCGCCAGGTGTTGCTTACATATTGCCCCGAACCTAAGAACGTATTATGGTACCAGTCCCAATTTTGCGGTACGCCCGATTGGTTCATGGCAAATGCAGCGAAGTGAAACCCCAGCCAGCCACCGCCGTTTTCCATATATTTTTGAAATTCAGCACGCTGATCGGCACCTTCGGGACGGGTATCTAAAAATAGCACAACCTGGTATTGGGCCAGGAATTTGGCATTCATATTATTCCAGTTGGTGGTTGAATCGTACTGGAAATTATATTTGTCAGCCATTTTAGCGAACCATGGGTTTGCCTCGTGCACAAAGCTAATATGCGCCAGGTCTTGCTTAGCGGTGTAAAAAGCGATCACCTTAAATTTAGTTTTTTTGCTTTGCGCGATAACAAAAGTGCAAGCCGTAAATAAAATAAAAACACATAGCAATAACTTCAGTTTCAGGCAGGGTTTAGTCATGGTTGATGCTGGTTTGATAATCAACATAAAACTAAAACACTTTAGGTTGGAAGGTTTACAGCAAATGAGCAGTTTATTATAATGGATATGCAATTACGCTTGCGTTAAAAAGCCGGGCAAACTTGTGTTTACCCGGCTTTTAAATTATGATACTGGTTATTAATTCTTACTGGCCAATACGCGTTCCAGATCGATCTTGGCTGACTGATAATCATATATTGCTTCCAGGTAGTTTGATTTTGCGGTAGTTAAACCAAGTTCCGCGTCAAGCAATTCCAAACGCGATGCTACTCCTCTTTCATACCTGTACTGCGTAATATTGTAACTCAGGGCAGCGGTTTCCGCTACTTTCGCCTGTATTTGTATACGCTGATTGGTTTCGGCCAAATTAGCTATCACCTGTTTTACACCCACCCGCAGTTGCTCCCGCGCGTTGGTATAGTTAACGGTAGATTGTTCTACCTCAATCTTAGCCCGGGCTACTTTGGCTTTGTTGGAATTGCCAGAGAATATTGGGATAGCAAACTGTAAACCTGCGAACGATACCGGCGGCCAACTACTGCCCGACCATTTGAAACCATTGGCCTGGCTTTGCACCTGGTACTGGCCCACCAAATTAAGCACCGGCAGCTTGCCGGCTTTGGCAATATCAACCTGGCTTTGGCTAATGGTTTTATTTAATTCCAAAGCTTTCAGGTCGGGGCGCTGGGCGAGGGCTTCTTTATACAAACCTTCTTCGTCCGGTAACACATCCCCTGCATTGTAGGATAACGTGTCGGTTAGGTTCACTTCCGTTTTCTCATCCAGCGCAAGCAAAACTTTTAACTGCTGCCTGCTCACCTCAATAGCGTAGGTTAACCGCAAAATATCAGGTTCCAGGTTTTTCAGGTTGGTGAAGGCGCGCAGGGTATCAACGCGCAGGGCCTTACCTTGTGCCAGTAATGAACGGGAATCTTCCAGCGCTTTTTTGTTTCGGGTAATGCTTTCTTTTTGCAATTGCAGCCTTTTGCCCAAAACCAGCATGCGCAGGTAAACCTGTTTTACCGTAGCGGTTATGTCGGCTTCTTTATCGCGATACAGCAGCCCGGCTTGTTTTTCGTAAAGCTTTGCTTGCTTTAGCCCGGCTGTGGCCGAAGGGTTGTATAAGGATTGTACCAAACCCACCTGTGCGCCAACCTGGTCATCGCCACCAAAGCGGCTATAAGGTATACTGCCTGAAGTAGCTGGGGCACCACCCAAACCAAAGAAAACCGGCTTTTGAAAATACCTTTGGTACTGCCCCGTGATACCGATATTAGGCAGCAACAAGGCGCGCGATATTACAGTTTGTTGTTGCGCCTTGCCTATGTTCAGCGAGTCGCTTTTTAGTTCGCGGTTATGTATGCCGGCTAATCGCACGGCATCATTTATACCCAAATCAATATGCGATTGGGCATGCGCTTTGGACACCGCCAAAGCAAATATCAGCAGCACCGCCCATGCAAGCGCGTGTGCCTTAAATTGATTCTTCATATTGTAACTGAATTTGTGAGGCTGCTTTTAATTCCTGCCCCTCCACTTCTGCCTTTTTACGGGCAGGACGGGCAAAGAAGGAATATACAGCCGGGATAACATACAGGGTAAGGATACCGGCAAACACCAGTCCGCCTACTACCACTATACCTAACGATTGCCTGCTGCCGTTGGCCAAAGCAATAGGCAGGGTACCAAATATCATGGCCAGTGTGGTCATTAATATCGGCCGGAAACGGGAGATAGCCGCATTGCGTACCGCGTCCTTAATGGATTGGCCTTCCCCTTTATTATGATTGGCAAACTCTACGATAAGGATACCGTTTTTAGTGATCAGCCCTATCAGCATAATAATACCTATCTCGCTGAATATATTAACGGTGTGCCCGCTCGCCCATAAACTAAGCACTGCCCCGGTAACGGCCATTGGCACGGTTAAAAGGATGATGAACGGATCGATCAAACTTTCAAACTGGGCAGCCAGCACCAGGTAAATTAACACTATAGCGAATATAAAAGCGTATATTAAGCTTGAGCTGCTTTCGCTAAAATCGCGGCTTTGGCCGGCCAGTGCGGTTGTGAAACCTTTAGGCAGTTCTTTAGCGGCTATTTTGTCCATTTCCTGCAGTGCTTCGCCTAAACTTACACCTGCTGCAGGCGTAGCGCTAATAGTTACCGCGTAGGATTGATTGTACCTGTAAATGGCCGGCGGACTGATGCCTTCCTTTAAATTCACCAGGTTATCCAGCGATACCATCTGGGCGTTACCCGCTTTCAGGAACAGCGAACGCAAATCGTAAGGCGCCGCACGCTCTTTCCTGTCTAACTGACCAATCACTTCGTACTGTCTGTCGTTATAAATAAAGTAGCCATAACGGCGGCCTGACAGGGCCAGTTGCAGGGTTTTACCTATCTCCTGGGTTGATATGCCCAGTTGCGCAGCACGCTGACGATCGATAGAAATACTGATCTCCGGACGGTTCACCTTAAAATCGGGATCCTGGAAAGTTAACTTAGGATTGGTATAAACCGCCCCCATTATTTTCGGCATTACTTTTATCAGTTGCTGCAAATCGGGCGCTTTTATTACGTACTGCACCGGCTGCGTGGTTGCAAAGCCGCCAATGGTTGGTATTTGTATAGGGATGATCAGCACATTGCGGAACTTCTGCGATGCCACTACCAGTTTCTGGAATACCTGTTGCTGGGTCAGCCCGCTTTTACGGTCTTTAGGGTCCTTTAAAAAGATCCATTGGAAACCACCGTTAACCGGCTGTGCCAGCGTACCAACCGAGGCTGCGATACCCGAATAGGTACGCCCGCCATTTAAATCGGGGACTGAATCGTTTACAAAATTGCCCACTTGTTTCATGGTATTCTCCATACTTTCGTACGATGTACCCTCGGGGGCAATTACAGCAAGGCCTATCATGGAACGGTCTTCCAGCGGCGCCAGTTCTGATGGCAGTTTGGGTAAGATGAGATAAGCAATACCGAACGATGCAAACAGCAGGACAAACCCTAACCAGCGGTGTTTTAAAAACAAAGCCAGCGATTTGCCGTAACCGTTATTTATAGCCACAAACCATGGCTCGGTTTTGCGGTATAACCAACTATGCGATGCATTGGCCTTCAACAGGTAAGCGCTCATCATTGGCGATAAGGTTAATGCTACAAAAGCCGATATTAGTACCGAACCTGATACCACAATAGCAAACTCGCGGAATAAACGCCCGGTTATGCCGCCAAGGAACAAGATAGGCAGGAACACAGCAGCCAGGGTAATAGTTGTTGAGATAACCGCAAAGTAGATCTCGTCCGACCCTTTCCGAGCCGCCTCAATTGGCGACATACCTTTTTCTACCTTGCTGTAAATGTTCTCCAGCACTACAATCGCGTCGTCCACCACCAGGCCTATGGCCAATACTAATCCTAACAGCGTTAACACGTTGATGGAGAACCCGGCGATATACATGATAAAGAAGGCTGAAATGATAGATACCGGGATAGCCACTAATGGGATGATGGTGCTGCGCCAGTCGCGCAGGAAGATGAAAATGATCAGCGCTACCAAGCCGAAGGCGATAATAAGCGTTTCCTTTACTTCCGATAGCGAGTTACGTACCGGCACGGTAAAGTCTTTACCCAAAGCGATATCGTATTCCTTAGGCGCACTTTTTTTGATCTCTTCAAATTTTTTCTTAAACTCCTCTACAATAGCCAGCGAGTTAGCGCCGCGTTGAGGCTGCACACCTGTACCTACACCATAGCTGGCCGTTTTGCCATCAAACTCTATCATGGCGGTACGCTCGTTTTGCGATGACATTACCGCAGTTCCAATATCGCGGAAACGCACAATAGCGCCATCTTTCTGGCTCAGGATCATATTATTAAAATCCTCTTCGGTTACCAGCCTGCCCTGGGTACGCAGGGTAACTTCACTGTTCTGGCCTTCAATACGGCCGCTTGGCAAATCCACATTCTCGCGCTGCAAAGCGTCCTGGATATCCCCGGGAGTTAAACCGTACGATGCCATTTTAACGGGGTCCATCCTTAAACGCATAGAGCGCTTGCGCCCCGCATAACTATCAACAAGCCTTACGCCGGGGATAGATTGCAGGCTTTCCTTAATATTGATGTTTACAAAATCGGTAACGTCTTCCAGACTTTTGGTTTTACTTTTTACGGTAAGGAATACCAATATATCCGGCGGGCCGGATTTTTCTACAACTGTGGGTTCAATATCCGTAGGTAACTGATTACGCGATTTGGAAACTTTGTCGCGCACATCATTAGCGGCGGCTTCCAGGTCGGTGCTCAGGTTAAATTCTACAGTAATAACACTTACTTGTTCGCGCGATACAGATGATATGGCGCGGATGCCGTTTGCTTCGGCAATAGCTTCTTCCAACGGTTTGGTTACCTGCGACGCAATAATGTCGGCGCTGGCACCAGGGTAAACCGTGGTTATGGTTACAATGGGCGAATCGGTAACGGGATATTCCCGTGTGCCCAGGAATGTATAACCGACGATGCCGAAGAGTATCAGTAAAACTGACATTACTCCTGCCAGCACCGGCCGGGATATACTCATTTGTGATATAGCACTCATGATGATGATTAGTTTTGGATTGAATTAATAGTAGCCACCTGTACTGCCGCACCCGGTGAAAGGCGCATCAGGTTACTGGTGATCAGCGTATCGCCGGCTGCTAAGCCACTTAATACTTGCACGTTACGGTCGCTGCGCTGACCTGTTTGGATAGGGATCATAGTGGCTTTGTTGTTTTTAATAGCATAAACCGTATATCCTTGCGATGATGGCATTAGCGCCTGCGACGGCACCATCAGCGAATTAGGGGCCGAGTTTAAGGCGATGTTTAAACGCGCGCTTTGTCCCGGTAAAATTTCCTCTTTAGGGTTAGCGCTCACAGCACGGATCAACAGCGTGCGGGTGTTTTGATCTAATTTACTTTCATGCGCCTGTACGGTAGCGGTATAAGTTTTCTCGTTCGATTCGACAGTGAACTTTACCTTGCTGCCTTCGCGTAATACCGCGGCGTATTTTTCGGGCACGGTGAAATCAAGCTTCAAACGCGTATAATCCTCAATGTTGGTCAGCACCGTTTGCGGGGTAACAAAAGAACCGGGATAAACGTGAATGATACCAATACGGCCGCTAAATGGCGCGCGGATACGGGTTTTTGCAATCATTACCCGCAGTTGCTGCACCTGCGCCTCTATCACTTTTAAGTTAGTGAAAGTCTGGTCGTAATCCTGCTGGATAACGGCCTGGTGCTGTATCAGGTCTTTCAGGCGTTGCTCGTTCAGGCGGGCCAATTTTTGTTGCTGTAAAAGCTGTTCTAACTGAGCCTGCAAATCGGCATCATCTAACTGGAACAATAAAGCACCCGTGCCTACCACACTGCCTTCTTTCACGTTCACGCTAATAACTTTGCGGTTCAGTTCGCTTACAATATCAACGGCCTGGTTGGCCACCAGGGTACCGGTAGCTTCCATTTCGTCTTTAATAGTTTCCGGTTTTAGTATAACAGCGTCAACCGGTACGCCAACGGGGGCAGCGGCTGGCGATTTTGTTGCAGATGCGTTTTTAGCTTCGGTAGTACAGCTTACCCAGCCCAAAAACATGGCCGGGATAATGACGGCTAATAAGCCTGTTTTAAAATTGATGAAGTTATGTTGAGTTTTCATATTCAATTATTTAAATGTTTCAATATATTATTGATAAAAATGCAGGATACTATAGCTATAAAGCAAGTGTATCTGAAATGATTGCCGGGTAATGGTGTTGATGTAATTGATTTTTCATATATTTATGTATTTAAATGTATAGATGTATTAATTCTGCGCTTGACGCCAGGGAAGACAGGGGACAGTATTAACCTTTTAATTTATTAAGGTAGTTGATGTATTCGTCCAGCACTTCTTCGTTCAGCGTATATTTAAGGTTGCGCCCTTCTTTTTCAGGGATGATCAGATCTGCATCTGTAAGCTGCTTTACGTGATGCGAGATAGATGGTTGCGCCAGGGTGACAAAATCATGTATCTCGGTACAATACAAGCAGTTATTCTTCTTTTTGATCTCCTGCAATATACATACCCTGTTAGGGTCGCTGAGGGCTTTAGATATGCGCTCAAATTTTTTTAAATCCACAACTTACTTCCTTTTCCGATTCAAATGTAAATAGATATATCGAAATATGTCAATGTATTTTATTTCCTGACATATTACTGATAAACGTAAGAATAATTCGGTACAAAACTAAATTCACAATTGCAGACAAAAACTAATAAAAATCGATAAAAACGAATAAGAATAAATAATTATAAATAATAAGGAATAAAAATCGACAGGATTATCGCATTCTCAAGAAGAACAGCTAAAAAATAAAAAACGCCCCCCGAAACCAAACGGGAGGCGCTACCAATTATATACTATAAACCAAATTATACTATTTAGGCGACACTGCTTTTAACGGTACCAGGCTATTCAGGTAAACTTCAATATTGCTATACCCGCCCCCATTCTTAGCCAGCTTCGGCGAATCAGACGCATCTTTAGGGTTCAGTCCATGGGCGGTTTCATAAGCGTCGGGGATACCGTCATTATCCGTGTCTTTATATGGGATACCTTTATATTCGGGGTAACCGCCAACCTGGCTAATATCGCTGATGATACCTTGCTTATAACTATCTGGCAGGCGTTCTTTTACATATTTGGCGCCAATATGTTCTATGATCCCGCTGGTAGCATATTTAATTTTACCGGTGCGCACATCTTCTACAATACGCTCATCAACCGGGTCGCGTTTGGGTAATGAGCAACCTGCGTTAGCCAGCACGTAGGTCCAGGCATCTTTAGCAGGAATGATGGTAACCGGGTTCATTATCGGCAATGGCTTATCGGCGCGGATGCTGTCAGTATAGCGGCCGGCATCGGGCATATCCTGTATTTGCACACCGCCGTCCCAGTTGTTTTTGGTTACACGCTCGTTGCCTTCCATAATATTGCCGCTTACGTATACTTTCCCGTAATGGCTCTTATTTGCCGGGTCACGGCCTGCTTCAGGTTTCAATATCCGGTGGCCGATCGGCTCGTTCATAGGGGTAATAGGTCCCGGTTTAAAATAGTTGTTTATGAAGTTGAACAGCGATTTGTTATCGCCGCCATCGGCGCTGCGGTTCCACCAGTTAAATACTACGTTGTTGAAGAAGCCAAAATCTTCGTCCATACCAACGGATGGGTTACGGGCAATATTGTTGGCCCACAGGTTGCGCATAAACGTGCTGTTATGGCCGCCAATAGTACTGCCGAAAGCGTGGTTATAAGTATCAAGTGCTTCCGAGAAGATAGAGTTTTGGATAGTTACATTAGTAGTAGCCATCTTCTCTTGTTTCTGGCCTTTTCTATCGTATACATGGCGATAAATGGACATGTTCTCATCTAAGCCCCAGCTTGCGCTTACATGGTCGATAATAATATTACCCACCGGGTTACCGCCCAAAGCGTCATCACGGCGGGCCACATCAGTAGCGCCGCGACGGAACCGCAGGTAACGGATCACCACATCGTGCGTATCTATCCAGGTTGATTCACCCGCCACACAGATGCCATCGCCGGGGGCAGACTGGCCTTCAATAGTAATATAAGGCGCACGGATACTGATAGGATCGGTCAAATGGATAATCCCCGATACATTAAAAACAATAATACGCGGGCCGCCTTGTTCGCAGGCTTCGCGCAGGGTACCCGGGCCATGATCGGCCAGGCTGGTTACTACAATAACCCTCCCGCCGCGACCACCGGAGGTATACATACCACCCCCTTCAGCACCAGGGAATGCGGGGATTTTAGCTTGTGGCAAATCAGATGGTTTATTAGCCCAGGGGATATATGGTTTGCCTTCCTTTTCATTACGTTCAATAATTGGAAGGGCTTTGGCCCAGGCAATGTCCGAACGCTTTTTGGCTTCATCCAATGCCGAATCGGCTTTGGCTTGCACAGCAGGCGGTATCCTGGGGTATTGTGCTTGGGCCGTTTTAACAAATATCAAGGCAACAGCCAAAGTTGTCAGGCGTATTAAATTTTTACTCATTTCCGGTAGGTTATACTTAGCAGGTTATAATAATGTATTTCAAATATGCGGCCTGTTCGGGCAGTTTTCATATAACATATTTACAACATATTGTATAATCTTATCATGCCCGATATCGCCTCTGTGTATGTAATGATAACGTTACGAGGAAAATATGGTCAGTCGCCTACAGGTGGGCCCACTCCCCTTTCTTTCCGCTTTCAAACAGTGCATCAATCACCCGCATGTTCCCCAGCGCATCGCTTAAAGGGGTTGGTACAGGCGTATCATTTAATATGGCTTTGGCAAATGCGTCAACCTGTTGGGTGTATTGGTTAGTTATGGGTATAATAATTTCTTCAACAATGCGGTCACGTTGTAAAAACAGGCGGCATGGCGTATCGTTAGGTGCATTAACTGGTATTTCTATTTCCAGCCGGCCTTTAGCACCAAATATGTTTAATTGTTGAAATGGTTCTAATTGTGTGGAACAGGTAAAAGTAGCCTGCCTGCCGCTGCCAAAATCCAACAGGCCCGATGTTAGGGCATCTACCCCAAAATTAGCGTCGATGTTTAACAGACCGACCACCCGCTCAGGCTCGGCGTTAAAAATAAACCGGGGAAAGGAGATACAATAGCAGCCTATATCCATTAATGCCCCGCCACCCGCTTTATTCCGAATATTGCCGGCATCAACGTTGTAGTATGAGAACGTGCATTGTACATTTCTCACTCCGCCCAGTGCGCCGTCATCAACCAATTGTTTAGCCTTTTGCCATTGCGGATGAAAGCGGTACATAAAGGCTTCCATTACTTTCAAATGCGGGTATTGCGCGGTACCATCAATCAGGCGCTGTGCATCGCGGACGTTCAGGCCGATAGGCTTTTCGCACAGTACATGTTTGCCCGCCGCCAGGGCTTGCAGGGTATAATCAACATGCATTTGGTTGGGCAGCGGGATATACAGCGCGTCTATACCAGGGTCATTTAACAATTCCTTATAACTGCCATAAGCCTTGGGAATATCCAAATCGGCGGCCGTTTGTTCGGCTTTGTTTTTATCTGATGATGCAATAGCAGCCACCTGGCCCAACTGGCTTTGTTTTATAGCGGGTATAACCTGTGTGCGTGCTATTTTGGCGGTACTCAAAATGCCCCAGCGTATTTTATCTTTCATTTTAACGGTAATGTTTAATAGAATAAATGTATAAAAAACCCTTATATCATTTCAAGCTACAAAAATGTTTAGGTGCGTATAGTGTTATGCGAGGTTAATTACGTTGAATTAATTGCGCATCCTGAGTTTTCGCCGGAATGCAATAATTATATACCTTTAAAAACTTAATCATCGCAAACCAATTAAAATGTCATCTGCTAAAAACAAATTATTTGCTGCTTTTACTGCTGCAGCACTTTTTATAGGTTATCAGCCCGTTGCATCGGCACGAGGCATGGAAAAAGATTCGACCTTAAAGAAGAAATACATTGTAAACATTATGCATAAGGTTGCCGACTGGCAACTGAACGCCTGGAACACCACCGGCTTTAAGCACCCTAAAGTTGACTGGACAAACGCCGCCGCGTATACGGGGTTGTACGCGTTTGGCAGCATGAAAGGGAATGATAAATATCTTGATTTCCTGGTTAACGTTGGCAACTCGCTGAATTGGAATACCGGTAAAAGCCGCTTTATGGCCGATGATTATTGCATCGGGCAAATATATTCGTTGCTGTATATGAAATATAAAGACAAAAAAATGATTGCGCCGTTCATTCAGTTAGCTGATAGCATTGTGGCTAAACCGCATGATGAAGGCCTGGAATGGAAGAACCGCATACAATTGCGCGAGTGGGCCTGGTGCGATGCCTTATTTATGGGGCCAACCGCGCTTAGCTACTTAAGTACTGCAACTGGCGACCCGAAATACCTGAACACTGCCAGCAAACTATGGTGGAAAACGACAGATTACCTGTACGATAATGAGGAGCACTTATACTTTCGCGATGGTAGTTACCTGCAAAAGAAAGAAAAGAATGGCAAAAAAGTATTTTGGAGCCGTGGCAATGGCTGGGTGCTGGGCGGCCTGGTAAGGGTGCTTGATAATATGCCTGCCAACCATCCCGACAGGAAAAGGTTCGAAACGCTTTATAAAGATATGGAAGCCAAAATAGCTTCAATCCAACAGCCTGATGGCAGCTGGCATGCATCGCTGTTGGACCCGGAAAGCTATCCGGTTAAAGAAACCAGCGGCACCGGGTTTTACTGCTATTCTATTTTGTGGGGACTGAACCATGGTTTGTTAGATGAAAAAACCTATTGGCCAGTAGCTAAAAAAGCCTGGGCTGCGCTTACTTCATCTGTCCACCCCGATGGTATGTTAGGCTATGTACAGCGCATTGGCGCCGCACCTGACGGTGTCGATTTTAACAGCACCGAAGTGTATGGCGTAGGCGCTTTCCTGCTTAGTGGCACGCAATTGTACCAGTATGTAAGTAAACATCCGAAGGCGCAGTAAACCCTTTGTCATTGCGAGCGATAGCGTGGCAATCTCGTAGTATGCTAATCAAACTACGAGATTGCCACGTCGCACTTTCGCTCTTTCCCTAACAAGCTCCTCGCAATGACAATTTATATGATTATATTTGCCCATGACTTCTTCGCAAAGGTATGACCAAAGAGGCGTATCCGCATCTAAGGATGATGTACACAATGCCATTAAAAACATTGATAAGGGTATCTTCCCCCAGGCTTTCTGCAAAATAATTCCGGATATTTTAAGTAACGACCCTGCATGGTGCAACATTATGCATGCCGATGGGGCAGGTACCAAATCGTCTTTAGCTTATAGCTACTGGAAGCAAACCGGCGATATTTCCGTATGGCGTGGTATCGCGCAGGATGCGGTTATTATGAACCTTGACGATTTGCTATGCGTAGGCGCTACCGATAATATCCTGCTGTCATCAACCATCGGCCGTAATAAAAACCTGATACCCGGCGAAGTGATTGCCGCGGTGATAAACGGTACCGAAGAAGTTTTAGCCGATCTGCGTTCAGCTGGTATAGGCATTTATTCAACAGGTGGTGAAACCGCCGATGTGGGCGACCTGGTACGCACTATTATTGTCGATTCAACCGTTACCTGCCGTATGAAACGCAGCGAGGTGATATCAAACCATACCATACAGCCCGGCGACGTGATTGTGGGCTTATCCTCATCGGGACAAGCCACCTATGAAACCGAATATAATGGTGGTATGGGTTCAAACGGCCTTACTTCGGCTCGGCACGATGTGTTCAATAAATCGGTTGCCAACAGCTACCCCGAAAGCTATGACCCTGCCGTTCCTCAGGATTTAGTATTCTCGGGCAGTAAACAGCTAACGGATATGGTTGATATAGGCAACGGTCAAAGCATTACCGCAGGCAAGCTGGTGCTATCTCCAACACGCACCTACGCGCCTATTATCAAACGGATATTAGACAAGTACCGCCCGCAAATACATGGCATGGTACATTGTAGCGGCGGCGCGCAAACCAAGGTGCTGCATTTTATTAATAACCTGCACATTATAAAAGATAACCTGTTCCCTGCCCCACCATTGTTTAAACTGATCCAAAGCGAATCGGGCACCAGCTGGCAGGAAATGTATAAAGTATTTAATATGGGCCACCGTATGGAAATATATGTACCCCGCGCTATTGCCGATGAACTGATAGCCATATCAAAAAGCTTTAACGTAGATGCGCAGATTATTGGCCATGTGGAAGCTTCGGACAAGAAACATGTAACTGTGCGTTCAGAGTTTGGGGAGTTTATTTACAATTAATCCTGATTTTAGGCATATACGTATCCTGAACTTGTTCAGCTCCACTTGTAAAGTTTTCACATGATGGACCTCGTAATGGGATGCCGAAATAAATTCGGCATGACGCGGAGAATAAATACTCATACCGTCATCCTGAACTTGTTTCAGGATCTCACATGCAAAGCTTTCACATATACCTTGTAATGAGATGCCGAAATAAATTCGGTATGATGCAGATACAACAAAAAAAGCCCTGGTTGCATATGCAACCAGGGCTTTAATCATTATAACCTTAGCAATTAACTAACTGTAAACAGTTTGCTAATGGTAAAGGTTGAAACCTGGCCATCACTGGTGCGGGCATAACCTTTAAGGGTATATATCTTACCTGATGTTAACTTATTTAATTTAATAAGTATGGTACCATTATACACTATTGTATTAGGGTAAGTTGTATCCGGATTAGTATAAGATATTTTACCTGCAGTACCTACCGGAGTAGTTGCCGGAGTAGTTGCCGGGGTAGTTGAATCAAACCCAGACCATGAATTAAAATGGATAGTTTGTACCAGCGTTTGGGTAGAGGTAGTGTTATCATATATCTCCAGATCAAATGCGCCTGGTGTTAACTTGGTTAAAGTAGCACCGAATGTTAATTGTATAACACTGGTAGTACTAAACGGAGCGGGGGTAATTAAACCTATGCTGCTCAATTGTACCGGCGGAAGCTTTGCTTCAATACCAACCACATCGGCCTTTTTGGTGCACGAGAACATGGTGATAGCTAATAATCCGGTTAAGGCAGCGCTTATATATTTTTTCATTTTCATTTTTTTTATTTCTATTAAACAATACAACAATTTAGAAAATGTATTTAGCACCAATTAATATGCTCCAGGTAGTAGCAGAAGTTGCATCCTGGAATGGAGTATTAACCAATTTGCCATTTAACTGCCTAACAGTATAGGTTGGTAAGCCGGTAGTGGCGTCAATTGCCGTTAGTACCGGTGAGGTAGTAGTAGCAAATTTCTGGATACCCCAATACTTGTTCAATAAGTTTGGCAAGTTTTGTACTACTGCGCTAAATTCCAAGGTGTGTTTGTGGTTGTTGCCAGTATTTATATAAAAATCTTGCAGAACGTTTAAATCAACACGGGTGTACCAAGGTAAGAACGCAGCGTTCCTGTCGGCAAATTCGCCCCGGTGTTTTTTCAGGTACGGGGTGTTGTTAATAAATTGCTCTAAAGCAGCTTGCTGTTGTTGTACGGTGTAAGTATAAGTAACCCCATTTACGGTAGCGGTATATTGAACAATGTTCAGTTCGCTTGCACGTTTCGGGATGTACATCAAATCTGACGCATTACCATCACCATTAATATCATTACCATAGATATAGCTCAATGGAGGTAAGCTTGAGTTTGAGCCACCTGCCTGACCTTGTAAGAACAGACCAACAGTAGTTGAAGCATGACCCAGGTAATTGAATTTATAACTGGCGTTAGCTACGATACGGTGAGGTACATAATAGCTTGAGTTGCGCAGCTCGACATCGTTAGATGTACCTACATTGTAATTACTTTGCCATACCGAAGTAGCAGTTGAACCTACGTTAGGGGTAACTTCTTTAGAAACAGTGTAGGTATAGGCAACACTTGCGCTTAATCCGTTATTGAACGCTTTAGTTAACTGGCCAGTGAAGGCAGCAGAGTATCCTTTGTTAGTGTTCTCTAATACAATTACCGAACTAAGGTTAGGGTAAATAGCACGGTCTATAGCTTGTACAGCATTGTTAGTACCTGTACCCACATAACGTATACGGGTTAAATCACCTTCGTTAATAGTACCTGTAGGCGCTTTCAGGTTAGCGTTGCGCACTTTGGTAGCATTAATGTCTTTAGTATATAAAGCTTCAAATAATGCTGACCAGCCACTGCCTAAGTTTTTCTCGGCAGCAAAATCGGTACGGAAAACCTGCGGGAATTTGTAGTTAGGATCTAACAACGCGGTGTTTGGCTGTGCAGTTGTACCTGCTGTTTGCGGGAACAAGTTTGCGTAAGTAGCCGGGTTTGGATTAAATTTAATCGTAGCCAGTTGTGCCGCTGTGGCAATACCACCAAACTGGTACATACCGCTATTGCTTGGCGCGTTGGTTAATGATACGTAAGGGATACGGCCGGTAAAGATACCCATACCGCCACGTAACACTAATGATTTATCATCAAGCAAGTTTAAGCGGAAACCTACCCTTGGCGAGAAGATGAATCTGGTAGTAGGGAATTTACCGCCATTATATGATCTTAAGTTACCGTTCTGATCTGGCAACTGAAGCGCAGTAACCTGAGGGTTTTCAACCGGGTCCTGTAAATAAGTAGGTCTGTCAACACGAATACCGTAAGTTAATTTAAAGTCGGGGTTAACATTGTACTCATCCTGTACATAAGCGCTCCACTGACCAATTTTCAAGTCAGCTGAAAATACTTTATCTACACCTGGTATTAATGAATAGGTGTATGAAAAATAGATTGGCGCCCTGTCATTCAGAAAATCATCTAACGAGTTGTAGATGTAATGACCGTTTGAACCTGGCATAAACGCGTTACCCACCCTTTGGTATTCGTAATTGATACCCGCAGTTAACGTGTGCTTGCCTGCATAATAGGTGAAGTTATCGGTGTAGCTGGTAGAGTTATCTATAACCTCATTATTGTTGGTGAACGGGTCCATACCAGCAGTAATGTAGTTACTGTTAGCACCATTAAAAATATCAATCGTTGGGAAAACCGAACCACCAAAGGTACGGGGGTTATCATATTTTTTAAAGGCCACCAATAACTGATTGCTCATGCTTGAATTGAAACGAGTGTTTAACTCGGCAGTACCGGTAGCAACTACGTTTTTGAAACCGTAGTTAGAGTTCTGGAAAGCAATAGATTGATTTGCACTATAACGTGGATTAGGTAAATTGGTACGGCTGGCTGCAGCTACACCTGTAGTAACATTGCTTGAAATAAACGCCCCTCCGTTAGCAATTGATTGTGCATTGACCTGCTGATCGCTGGTTGCATTCAAGTAGCTATATTTAATGGTAAATTTATTTTTATCGTTGATGTTCCAGTCCAACTTAGCCAAAATGTTTTTCTTCTTTGGCTGGAAAGCCGGGAAGTTATCAAAGCCACCGGTTTCATAACCTTTACCTTTTAAATAATTCTGAACGCTGGTTAACTCAGCAACAGTAGCCGGTGTAACCTGGCCGGTACCTGAACCATTGGTTGGTGAATAGGAAATACCTGGGTTGGTTGATTTTTCAGTTTCGTAGTTGGCAAAGAAGAACAATTTATTTTTAATAATGGGGCCGCCTACTGTAAAACCATAAGTATTGGTTTTTGATTTAGCTACGTTGTTACCGATAAAGTTATCGCCGATGTAGTTACCGTTGAAAGATTGGTCTTTATAATAGGTATAAGCCGAACCGTGGAATGTGTTGGTACCGCTTTTTGTAGTAGCATATATACCTGCACCGGTAAAGCCTGCCTGCCTAACGTCGAATGGGGCAATATTAACCGAGATCTCATCGTAAGCTTCGATTGAGATTGGCTGTGCACCACCACCCGGAAGTGGGTCTGAAGATGTGCCGAAAGTGTTGTTTAGGTTAGCGCCATCCACAGTGGTATTGTTTAAGCGGTTATCGCGCCCGGCAAAACTTGTACCTGTTGATTGTGGGGTTAAACGCGTATAATCAACTATACTGCGGCTAATTGAAGGCAAAGCAGCAATTTGCGCGCGGTTAATGTTGGTGCTTGCACCCAGTTTACCTGAAGTATTTACTTTAGTGCCAGAGATTTTCACCTCCTGTAAATTTACACCGGTTTCGGCCAATGTAGTGTTAAGGATAAAGGTTTGACCTAATTGCAGGGTAATACCTTCGTAAGTAGTTGACTTAAAGCCAATGAAAGAGACATCAACCCTGTACGGACCGCCGATACGCATACCAGGGATGGTATACAAACCGTTAGCGTTGGTTGAAGTTGAGTACGTTGTACCTGATGGTACGTGTACTGCTTTAACAGTTGCACCTGGCAATGTTACGCCCTTACTGTCTTTAATAGTACCAGAAATAGCACTGGTAGTTACCTGCGCAAAGGCTACGCATGCGGTGAACATGGAAATTAATAAAATGAGTAAATGCTTCCTCATACTTTGTTTGTTTAAGTTAAATATTATAAACCTGTTTTGTGGGCAAAGATAATTAATGGTTTGCATGCCTATGTTAAGTTATTGTTAACAATTTTTCAGTGTTTTTCAACACATTAAGGTTGCAAACACCCCTTAACAGAACAAAATTTTCTTTTTTTTCAAATCCCATAATTTTATTAATTCTTTTATGCATGTAAGCCTATGTAAAATTTATTTAATATGGAATTTCTATTATTATGGTAGTTTTAAAAATTTGTTAGTAACTGTACACTTTGCTATTATGTTGCCTTAAACTAAGGTAATCACTCATAACCTTTATAGAAACTGTCCGTATAAGAGTAACAAGAACTTTTTAACAACTTAAACTTATCACAATGAAAAAGAAAAAAATTTTTACCACTAGCGTAAAAACGTTGGTATTAGGCATTCTGATATTATCTATCGGATCATGTAAAAAACAATCCTTAACAGTTGAGCCCTCCAATAAAAATGTCAACGTATCATTTACTCCCCCCAGCCCTGTTGGTAAATTACATACGCTCCATTTTGCAAATCATAGCACATTACATCTTGTTGAAACTACTACTGGTGAGTTTTATATGGGTGGTGATATAGTGCTATCAAAAGAGCAGGTAAATATGTTGATGAATGACACCTTGAAAAGTAAAAAGTCAAGTCTCCATCTCAATAGTACGTTTAACACCGATTTCACAAAACTATGGCCTAATAAAACAATTTATTACACCATAGATAATCCTGATAACGTATCAACTATAAACGCTGCTATAGCTCATTGGGAGAGCAATACTGCAATTCGATTTGTTCAGCGTACTAACCAGGCTAACTATGTCACGTTTACTTGCTGCCCGCAAAACGGTAACGCTGCAGGAGATTCTGAAATAGGCATGAAAGGCGGACAGCAATTTATCAGATTAAATGGCGTAGTATCCTTACAGACAATTATTCATGAAATCGGTCACACTGTGGGATTATTTCACGAACAGCAAAGGGCTGACAGAGATTTATATGTGTATATTAACTACTCCAATATCAAATCTAGCTTCACTGCAGATTATGATACATATATCCAAAATAATAAAATGGGTGCTGAAACGGGTCCATATGATTTTAACTCAGTAATGGGATACGATTATTATTATAGTTCTGTTGGATATGCTGGAAACACTAGTCCACAAATACAGCCATTAAATCCAAATTTACCAAGCTATTTTTTCCAGGGTTCGGGTTTATCTGCAGGTGATATCGAGGGTGTAAGGCTTATGTACACCCCTATCTATGTGACTTATAATATCACCGAAACGGTATATGAAGCATCAGAATTTGTAGACAATCGTGATCAGGAAGTAAGCGTAAATTTCTGGGCCGATGCGGCACATACAATACCGGGTAGCCCCCGTAGTGTTGATTTCATAATTTATCATACCCGTGATACAGGTGCGGATCAGTACAATGGGCCCATACATGATATTTTACAATGGACACCTTCCCGGATAAATATAGGCGATAGTTATTTATATCTTGGAACTATGCAACAACGGATGTTTTATAATCAGCGAATGGATTTAGAACCTGGTAGCTATTATGAAAGTATGGGATTAACTCAAGTTCATTAAGTAATCAACAGAGCTCGGATATTCCGAGCTCTGTTGATTAAAGTGCTATGATATTCTTTCATAGTTTATCGCAGATACCTTTTCTATATGTGTAGTCAGTTTGTAATATACATAATCTAACAACCACAATATTTTTCATTCCGTGGTTTTTGTTTAGCTTTGGCTCAAATTCAAAAAAGCATTATTTAATCATACTATGGATTACGATGTAATTGTTATAGGGTCGGGCCCGGGCGGCTATGTAGCTGCAATCCGCGCATCCCAGCTGGGTTTAAAAACCGCAGTAGTTGAAAGAGAGTCCCTTGGCGGTATTTGCCTTAATTGGGGCTGTATCCCAACCAAAGCGCTGTTAAAAAGCGCCCAGGTATTTGAATACCTTAACCACGCGGCCGATTACGGTATTAAAGTAGCCGGTGGCGAAGTGGATTTTGAAGCCGTAGTAAAACGCAGCCGCGGTGTAGCTGATGGCATGAGCAAAGGTGTTCAGTTCCTGATGAAGAAGAATAAAATTGATGTAATAGTAGGTACCGGCAAGTTGAAGGGCAAAGGCCAGGTTGAAGTAAGCAACGATAGTGGCGCCAAAACTTATACCGCTAAACATATTATATTAGCTACAGGCGGCCGCAGCCGCGAATTGCCAAACCTGAAACAGGATGGCAAAAAAGTAATTGGCTACCGCCAGGCTATGGTGTTGCCAAAACAGCCAAAATCAATGGTGGTAGTTGGCTCGGGCGCAATCGGTATCGAGTTTGCTTATTTTTATAATGCTATTGGCACCAAGGTTACCGTAGTTGAATTTTTAGATAACATCGTTCCGCTGGAGGACGAGGAGATCTCGAAACAACTGGCACGCATCTTAAAGAAACAAGGTATCAACATCATGACTGGCTCTACCGTTGAATCGGTTGATTCGAGCGGCGAGCTTTGCAAAGTGAATGTAAAAACTGCTACCGGTGTTGAAGTGCTGGAAGCTGAAGTTGTATTATCAGCCATTGGTATCTCTACCAATATTGAAGGTATTGGTTTGGAAGAAACCGGCGTAAAAACCGATAAAGGCAAGGTACTGGTTGATGATTATTACAAAACCAACGTTGAAGGTGTTTATGCCATTGGCGATATTGTTAAAGGTCAGGCACTGGCCCACGTAGCTTCGGCCGAAGGTATTACCTGTGTAGAAAAGATTGCGGGTTTAAATCCCGAGCCTATTAATTATAATAACATCCCTGGCTGTACTTATTGCGCCCCTGAAGTTGCATCGGTAGGTTATACCGAAAAAGCGGCTAAGGAAGCAGGTTATGAAATTAAGGTAGGTAAGTTCCCATTCTCGGCATCGGGCAAAGCCAGTGCCGCAGGTGCTAAAGACGGTTTTGTTAAAGTGATTTTTGATGCGAAGTATGGCGAGTTTTTAGGCGCGCATATGCTGGGCCATAACGTTACCGAAATGATTGCCGAAGTAGTTGCCGCACGTAAGCTGGAAACTACCGGTCACGAGATCATTAAAACCATTCATCCACACCCTACCATGAGCGAGGCACTGATGGAAGCAGCCGCTGATGCTTACGGCGAAGTGATACACCTGTAATCAGTAATTAGAGATTGGTTGATTAGAGATTAATCAACCACAACAAAAAAAGCCTGTCTGATTTTATCAGGCAGGCTTTTTTTGTGATATACTGCGGCCTGCATACTCTACCATTTTACTATATTATAACACAAATAATACACTGCATGTAAGCCTATATTACTTGCAGTAAACCGGTGAAACTGTTAGTTTTACCTTTCTAACAAATTCTCATGAGTATTAAATTTAGTCAATTAACAACTGCCGGGGCTGTATGCTTTTCGGCAGGTATCTTCATGGCTTTCCAGGCGCAGGCACAGCACGATTCGCCAAAGTCTATAGCTGGAAAATATATCGTTGAAAAAAACATGGATAAAACCGTTGCCCCAGGTAACGACTTTTACGAATATGCCAATGGTAACTGGATAAAAGAAAACCCTATCCCCGCCAAGGAAACCCGCTGGGGTACATTCAATATCCTGCGCGACGAGAACAACAAAAAAGTACAAAGCATATTAGTTGATGCTGGTAAACCCGGACAAAAACCCGGCAGCGCCAAACAACGCGTGGGCGACCTATACTACAGTGCTATGGATAGTCTTACCATTGAAAAACGCGGCTACGCTCCTATCGCCAGGGATTTAGAACGCATTGGCCAGATAAAAACAGTTGATGGTATTATTAATGAGGTAACTTTCGACCGTGTGAATGGCGCGAGCGTTGGTTTATTCAACGTTGGTGTGGGTACCGATACCAAACACCCTGATACTTACATTACCAACTTCGGCGCCGGCGCTACCAGCTTGCCCGACAGGGATAATTACCTGAAAAGCGATCCACGCAGCCTGAAAATACAAACTGCTTACAAAAAATACATTACCGATATGTTTGTATTGGTAGGCACCAGCCCTGCTGAAGCAGCCAAAAATGCTGAAACTGTTTTCAACATTGAAAAACAAATGGCTTCGGCGCAAAAAAGCCGTGTTGAAATGCGCGACCCTAATGCCAACTACAATAAGGTGAATATTGATGAGTTCAGTAAAAACTATCAGCATTTTAATTTCAGGCAAATACTGGCTGCCTCAAAAATTACCGGACAGGATAGCATGCTGGTATCACAGCCCAAAACCGTTAAAAACCTGGACGAGATGCTTAACACCGTGCCGGTTGCCGATTGGCAGGTGTATTTAAAATGGCATTTATTACGCGGGGCGGCCGGATCGTTAAGCTCGCCATTTGTAAAAACCACCTTTGCTTATACCAGTACCTTGAGCGGGCAGCAAGTGCAGACCCCGCGTAACGAACGTATGGCCAACCTGGTTGACGGTAGTTTGCCCGACCTGTTGGGCCAGCTTTATGTAGAGAAATATTTCCCACAGGCAGCAAAAACCTATATGGTAAACCTGGTGAACAACCTTAAAGTTGCTTTGGGCGAACGTATACAAGGTTTAGATTGGATGAGCGCCGAGACTAAAGAACGTGCGCTTAAAAAGCTGGCTGCTTTCTCGGTAAAGATCGCCTATCCTGATAAATGGCAAAACTACGATGGCTTAACCATTAACCGTAACGATTATTATGGTAACCTGCGCAGGATATCCCTTTACCGTTATAATGAAAATGTTGGCCACCTGGGTAAACCGGTTGATAAAACCCGCATGGGGATGAGCCCTCCTACAGTTAACGCGTCATATAGTCCTAATCGTAACGAGATCACTTTCCCGGCTGGTATTTTGCAGGCCCCTTTCTTTGATTTTGAGGCTGACGATGCCATGAACTATGGTGGTATTGGTGCCGTTATCGGTCACGAAATGACACACGGATTTGACGACCAGGGTCGCCAGTTTGATTATGATGGCGCTTTACGCGATTGGTGGACACCGGAAGATGCCGCCAAATTTAAAGCCAAAGCCGAAAAGGTAGCACAGCAATACGATGCTTTTACTATTTTAGATACTGTACACGTAAATGGCAAGTTAACGTTAGGTGAAAACCTTGCCGACCTTGGTGGGTTAAACGTTGCTTACACCGCATTCAAGAAAACTAAAGAGGGACAAAGCAATACTAAAATTGATGGCTTTACGCCAGATCAGCGCTTCTTTATGTCGTGGGCACAGGTATGGCGCGGTTCACAACGGCCGGAAGCTGCACAAACCAGCATCCAAACCGACCCGCACTCGCCTGCGCAGGCCCGTGGAAACCTGCCTTTAACCAATATTGATGCCTGGTACAACGCGTTTGATATTAAACCGACAAACAAGCTATATAAAAAGCCGGAAGACCGTATTAAGATATGGTAACCCGTTACCAGTTTTAAATTAATTCAAAAGCCCTCAGCTATGGTCGAGGGCTTTTGTGATTATCCCGTCAATAAATAAGCGAAAATCACTTTTTATAGCACATATTATCCTATTGCACCTATCAGTAAATAAAATGCATGCATAGCATTTCACAATTAAAGGAAAAATCTTAAATTTACCTTCCTAATTAAAATCAATGACTAATAAATTAAAAAATTTAACAACTGTAAGCGCAGTATGCTTTGCTGTCGCTACGTTAAGCACATTTACGGCCAGTGCCCAGCACGATTCGCCAAAATCAATTGCCGGCAAATTCATTGTTAAAAAGAATTTTGATGAAAAAGTAGCCCCAGGCGATAACTTTTTTGAATATGCCAATGGCAACTGGGTAAAAGATAACCCCATTCCTGCCAAAGCCACGCGCTGGGGCAGCTTCAGCATCATTGCCGAAAATAACACCAAACAGCTCATTAATATTTTAGATGAAGCGAGTTCAAAACCTGGTCAGCCAAAAGGTAGCTTAAAACAGCGTGTAGGCGATCTGTACGCCAGTGCGATGGATAGCGTAACTATTGACAAACGCGGTTACAATCCTATAAAAACCGATTTACAGCGCGTATCGCAGATAAACACCCTTGATGGGGTTATTAATGAGACCATTTATGATAGATTGAATGCTGTTTCGGGCCCGTTATTTGGCATTGGGATTGGTCAGGATTCAAAACATCCTTCACAAAACATCATCCAAATGGGACAAGGCGGCACCAGTCTGCCCGACCGTGATTACTATCTGAAAAATGATGCACGCACCAAAAAGATACAGGATGCTTACCATACTTACATAGTAAAACTATTCACGCTTACTGGTTCAACCGAAGCTGAGGCTGATGCTGCGGCCAATATTGTTTTCAATATAGAAAAACAACTGGCTGCCGCGCAATGGAGTCGGGTAGACCAACGCGACCCCAACAAAACTTACAATAAATACAGCATTGCGGGTTTCAGTAAAATGACACCACATCTTAACTGGGTTGATATTACCACCAAATTAAAAATGGGCGGACAGGACAGCCTGTTGGTTGGCCAGCCGCCGTTCTTTAAAACGTTGGATAGCCTTTTGGCTGCCACCCCAGTGAACGACTGGAAAACCTATTTAAAATGGAATGTGCTAAAAGGTTCAGCCGGTGCATTAAGCGCGCCATTTGTGAAAGCCAGTTTTGATTTTAACGCTGCACTAAGCGGTCAGAAAGTACAAGCGCCACGTAACGAACGTATGGCAGGCCTGGTTGATGGTATTGTTGGCGAACTTTTAGGCCAACTTTACGTGCAGAAATATTTCTCGCCCGAGGCAAAGGTTTACATGGTTAAAATGGTAAACAACCTTAAAGAAGCTTTGGCCGACCGCATTAAAAACCTGGATTGGATGAGCGCCGAAACCAAGGTCCGCGCGCTTAAAAAACTGAATGCTTTTACGGTAAAGATAGCCTACCCGGATAAATGGCAAACATACGATGGCTTAACCATTAATCGTGATGATTACTTCGGTAACCTGAAACGCGCATCCATGTGGCGTTATAACTATAATGTTAGCCAGTTAGGTAAACCTATTGATAAAACCCGCTGGGGTATGACGCCACCGACCGTGAATGCCTACTACAATCCGGTGAATAACGAGATTGTATTCCCCGCTGGCATATTAAAATTCCCTTTCTTTGATTTTGAAGCTGATGATGCCTTAAATTATGGCGGTATTGGTGCCGTTATCGGTCATGAAATGACCCATGGTTTTGACGACCAGGGACGCCAGTACGATGCCGATGGTACCCTGCGCGATTGGTGGACCAAAGAAGACGCCGATAAGTTTAAAGCCCGTGCCAATAAAGTGGTTGAACAATACAACGCTTTAACTGTTGTAGATACAGCCACCCATGTAAACGGAAGACTTACACTGGGCGAAAACCTGGCCGACCTGGGCGGCCTGAACGTAGCTTATGAAGCGTTCAAAAAGACAAGAGAAGGACAATCGAACGAGAAAATTGACGGTTTTACACCTGATCAGCGTTTCTTTTTATCCTGGGCCCAGGTTTGGCGTAGTTCGCAGCGCGATGAAGCTGCCCGCCAGCGTATTTTAACAGACCCGCATTCGCCGGAGCAATTCCGCACCAATGCACCAATAACAAATATGGATGCCTGGTATAAGGCTTTCAACATACAACCCGGTAACAAACTATATAAAAAACCGGAAGACCGCATTAAGATTTGGTAGGTTCATAGCTACCGGTCTTAAATTTTGAATCCAATCAAAAAGAAGCCCTCTGACTACGGTCGGGGGGCTTTGTTGTTTTATATCAATTGTTAGCGCGCATATCAAGTGCGTGGTCGGCCTTTACATCTTCGCCGCGCCATATTTTAACAGATGTCCATGGCAGTGGCTGGGCGTTCCAAAATTCATCACCGGCAGGTAAACCAAGCGGCAAAAATATATTCGAGCATATGTAAAGGCTGCCGGTGGTGGTATAAAAATCGGCCAGGCCGGGTTGCTTGCCATATAAACCTATGTTAAGCCAGCCATCGGCCGTAAATGTAGCGGGCGATTCCAGCGTTTTTTTGATAAGGGCGGTTAGCGCACAGCGGATCTGGGCCGGCGGTAACGATGCAGGCAAATGCTTGGTATAAGCCAGATTGGCTAAATGATGAAAGGAACCCGCACGGTAAACAATAGAGCGGCCGCTGGCGGGGTAACTGCCATCGGTATTGATCAGGCGTTCCAGTATCTCGGCATAACGCTGGCCTGCGGCCAGTTCCCGCTCTGATTCGCGCGGGTAGGTTTTCTTCTTTTCAGCTTGCACTTGTAATATCACGCTCAAATTGGGGTGGATCACAATGCTGTTATAATAATCAACATGAAACTGCATCCCGTCTGAATACATGCCATCGCCCACATACCAATGCTGGGTAAATTCGCGGACAGCGTATTCCGTGCGTACGGGGTCATCACCCAAATCGTATTTACAAAAGAAAGCTTCTATCATCCCTGTAAACAATATCCAGTTGGTATAAACGGGTACGGTATTACGTGTAATTTTCAATGCATCAACTACCTGTTGTTTTACGTGGCTATCCAGGTGTTCCCATAACCAGGGGCACCTGATCAAAGCAAGCGCCACGTACGATGCATCAACCAACGGCTGCCCGCCATTCCATTGCATATAATCTTTAGCCTGCGGGTTTACTGCGTTAGCTGTGGCTTTAAGTGCCCATGCGCGGTATTGATTACGCAACTTTACTTCGGCCTCATCCCCACCCTCCAAATTAAGCCAGGGCGCTATACCGCTTAGTGTACGCGCGTAAGCTTCCAGGTAGGTTACTTTACTACGGCTTTCTTTATTATCGATACGATCGGACAGGCTGACCGGCATATTTTGTTTCAGTTTGTCCTCGGCCAGATTGGACATTACGGGCCGGGCTATTTTATCCATATAGCCAATCCATAGCTTCCGGTCAGTTGCACCATTAATTAATTTATCCTGCGCATGGGTAATAAACGGCAGGCAGAGTAATAGCGGCAATAATCTTCTCATCGTTATCTACTTATCTTATTTACTTAAATTTTTATACCGCGTCATGGCTTCTACAAAGTAGTAATCGGCATAAGTTAACGGCACATCAATTTCAGTTTTTTGCGGGATATTACCTACACTATGCTGCAATATAAACCCACCGTTGGTACCCGGAACAGCTTTGTAATGGGGGCCGGAAAGACTGGTGATAATAGTTTGTGCCGTTTTAAAATAAAACTCCGCATTAACCTTATCGGCATAGCGGCATAACTCAAGCAAGGCCGATGCTATTATAGCCCCTGCCGAAGCATCGCGCAGAGCGTTTGGTATATTTGGCGCGTTAAAATCCCAATAAGGTATTTTATCAGCTGGCAGGTTGGGGTGGCGTAATATAAAATTGGCGATGTGGTTAGCCTGGTCAAGATACTTTTTGTTTTTTGTTTCGCGGTACATCAGCGTATAGCCGTATAAGCCCCAGGCTTGTCCGCGTACCCAAGCCGATTCGTCGGCATAGCCTTGCGCGGTCTTTTTCTTCTGCACGCCCCCCGTTTTCGGGTTATAAACCACTACGTGATACGAACTATAATCGGGCCTGAAGTGGTTCTTCATCGTAGTGTTAGCATGTATAATGGCTATTTTGGCATAGCTGGAATCGCCGGTTACCCGGGTGGCCCAAAAAAGCAGTTCCAGATTCATCATATTATCAATGATCACGATATACTCAGGCTTAGCCGAATCCCACGATTTAATACAACCTACCTTAGGATCGAACCGGCTGGATAATGACCGGGCGCTGTTGAGCAATATTTGTTTGTATTCGGGTTTGGGTGCTATCTTTTCGGCATTACCAAAGCTACAGTACATCATAAAGCCCAAATCGTGCGTTGTTTTATTGTATTGCTCCTTTTTAAGTACCTCCAATATGCGGTTAGCCTCGTTTAGTAAAGCCCGGTCATGTGTTTGCTGATACAGCATCAGCAATGTGCCGGGGTAAAAACCACTACACCACCACCCTGAGCTACTATTTTCGGCTTTATCTGTAGCAGGCTGATAGGTTTTAGGAAACTCGGCGGGTGGCAGCCTTTTTAATAATACTTTATATTGATTAGCGGCATCGTAAAAGTTACGATCGATTATGTGTAATAAATTTTTATTAAGTACAAAAGTATTTTTATGCTGGGCTATGGCCGCAACATTTATCAGTAAAACACAAACAATTAAATTAAAAGATAGTAAAGCTCTATATCGCATGCTTATTTGATTTTTTTAGATTTTATAATTGCCTGTGTCTTCCATTCCAGTACGGTTACGGGTTGTGGCTTTACATTGCCTTTCCCCTCGCCGTCAATTTGAATTACGGGCTGTACAAAAAGGTCAAGTACACCTTTATTCTTCCACAGTTCGGTATCATAGGTAGGCTCCCACGCTCCTACCGGGTTATTGGAGATATCGGATAACTGCCAGGCGCCTTTAAGCACATTATTGGTTACAGCTATAGATATTTTATTCCCGCGCTCCGCGTCCCTGAAAATAAAAGCAACAGCTTGCCGGGCTCCGTTCTTCCAGGCAATAATTTGCGGCCGCGATACCGGGATACTTTTGGTGCCAGCTCCGCTTAAAGTGAACGGCGTTTTACGGAAACCCAGATTATTTACCCGCCAGGCCTTGCCATCGTGGTAAATTAAATGATATTGTGGTACTGTTTGCCCGGCCTCACGCCAGTAAGTGGCTATAAAAGGGTGACCGGCAGCATCGGCAAACATGGATGTTTGATTAATTAATTCACTTTGATGAGGTATTTTACAGGCATATTCTGCATTGGCGGCGTTTATGGGCAGCGTATACTTTTCGCCGTTTGACTTTTGCCAGGTTACGCCGCCATCGACCGATCGTGCGTAGCACATATCGTGATTGCTGGCCACATCAGGGCTTTCGCGCCATACCCACGAAAGGTGGATAATCCCCTTAATATCTATCGACATTTGCCAGTAGGCATTACGCTGACCTTCGCCATCTATCATGCCATCCTGTACCCTTATCCATTTTTTTTGAGTTAATACATAGCGGTTAAGCATCAGGTTACCATTGCCCGATGCACCATCCCGGTACAAAAACAATATATCACCGGCAGGCAGCTTATAAAATTCAGGATAGCTTACTTTATTTTCCTTATTGCCCGTCATTCCCTGCTTTTCCCCTAACTGTAGCGAACCGGGCTTAGTACTTACCGCATAATTAAGCGGATTGTTATGTTGCCCCCAGGTCACATGCAGATAACCGTCCCCATCAATTATAATACTGATTGATTTATGGGCGTCGGTAGCGTCGCCTTTGTAAGGTGTACGCTGGTTTTGCCAGGTGGTTTCACCTGTTTTACGTTTTGCCAATACTACATACTGGTCCTGATCGTAATACGCGGCATACTGAATGTTTTGCCAGGTTACTAATGAATTTTTACGAAAAATAACGGTATTGACCGAGTTGTTAGCCCAGCCATTGGTACTTATTGTACTTATTTGCCCTTTTAAACTAAATGACGCTAAGGTAATAAGCGCGGCAAGCAGCAAAGTAGTTTTGCGATATACGGTTAAGGATAAATAAAAAGCCATTCCTAATATATTTTAAATTAAACTAAGCGGAAGTTAACCGCTTAGTTTAAAAAGGTTATTAATTAATAACCTGGGTTTTGGGTCAGCACAGCATCTTTGTTTAACTGTATTTCACTTAACGGAATTGGTAATAGCAGGTTTTTACTGGTTAAACCAACTGTCGGGTGTACGGCGTCGTTTGAATTTAAACGTGTAGCACGATCTACCAGCGTACCTGTGCGCATCAACGTCATTCGGCGGTTTTCTTCACCAATTAACTCGCGGGCACGCTCATCTAAAATAAAATCAAGCGTCATTTGTGCTGCCGTAACCTGTGGAGCGTTTGCACGTGTACGCAATACATTTATAGTAATAGCTGCAGGCCCTGTTTTGCCTTGTTTTACTTGTGCTTCGGCTAATAACAGGTAAGTTTCCCCTAAACGCATCATCATAAAATCCTTGATCATGGCAAAACCAAAAGTATCGTTAGGATCAAAAGCCCCCCATTTGGTTGTGCTTGGGCATATTCTAAACAAAGTATCGGCACCTGTATACGGCACTGGTTTACCGTAGTTGGCAGAAGCTGGATCGTTATAGTAATAACGACGTTTTATACTGTATTGTGAATTCCGAATATCCCCGGCAGGATACAAACCATAAATTACCCAATTGCTTAAACGTAAACGGGCAATACCACGGCCACCTAACGAGTCGCATGGCAACATACCGGGAATTTGATAATATGCAGCGCCCCATATGCGTCGTTGCTGGGCATTATCAATATTACCGCCAACTACTAATGCTGGATTTTCCTGTTCAAGCACCCATATCGATTCGCTGTTGCCTTGTGCACGTCTTTCATTACCATACACAAACATATCCGAATAATAATCGCCAGCGCCACCAGCTCTTACACCGAAACGACTTTTAACCAGGCTAAATTTACCGCTACTGATAACCGCCTGGGCCTGGGTCTCGGCCAGGTCATTTTTACCCATACGTAAATATGCCTCGGCCAGTAATTGCATAGCCATGTATTTATTGGCCCTGCCGGCAGGCTTGCCCTGCGCATTTAATTTTGCCCCTACGGTCCCTACATCGGCAAGGTTTGTGCTGGCATAAGTAAGGTCGCTTACTATTAAGGCGTTAATATCATCAAGCGATGCACGCACAAAATCGGTTTTGGGCCCGGTTAAAGCATGGGTAATTAATGGTACGCCACCAAACAGTGTGGCCAGGTTATTATAAGCGTATGCGCGAAAATATCTTGCTTCAGCAGTTACCTGTGCTTTACCAACAGCGCCTATTTTAACAGTTGGCGACTCTGCTGCGTCAAGAATAATATTAGCATTATTAATTAGCGCGTAGTATTTACCCCATATATATTTAGCCGCGTTATCGGTTGAGGTTAATGTAGCATAGTTGTAATAGGGAATTTCAATCCCTTCCTGCTGGGCTGTGGCATTAGCTACGTCGGTACCTACCTGCCATACACTTGGCCAGCCCTGGTTGTTTGAATAGGTTAAAATACCTGTTTGAAGGTTGTACAGCCCTATTGCCGAGGCTTCCAAGCCCAATGAGTCGGTAAGGGTTACCGGTGTATACGCAGAGTATGGCTTTTCGTCGAGAAAAGTTTTTTTACAGGATGTGAGCGCTGTAATTAACACCGATATGGAAACTAATATAATTGAATACTTTTTCATGTTGTTACGTTGTCTTTTATTTTAAAGAAATATTAGCGCCAAGAACAATTGTGCGTGTTTGTGGATAGTTGTTCACAAAATCTCCTGAACCACGGGTTGAATAATCATCTTCCGGATCCCAGCCAATCCATTTAGTAAATGTGTGCAGGTTGCGTCCACTCAAATACAGCGTTAAACCAGCAATCTTAGCTTTTTCCAACATATGTGCAGGGAAAACATAGCTCAGGGTTACGTCTTTGATACGTGTATAACTGGCATCACGCGGATATCCATAACCGCGGGGGTTGGTGTATGATAATGCCTGGAACTCCTGGCTCCCATTTGTTGGTGTCCAGTAACCAATAGCAGCCGGCGTATTTCTTCTGCCCGATTCGTCGGCATAATTGAAGTCGGCATCATTCTTTAAAATGCCTTGCGCGGTTTGGATAAACACATTCAGGCTTAAGTTTTTGTAATGAAAGGTGTTGGTTAAACCGCCTGTCCATTTAGGACTACGCTGACCCTGAATTACTCTATCATCTGCGGTGATCTTGCCGTCGCCGTTGGTATCTGCAAATTTTAAGTCGCCTGGTTTAGCTCCCGGGTCCTGTTTGGAAGCATCTTCGCCTGTTTGCCAAACGCCTTGCATTTTGTAATCATAAATTACCTTGATAGGCTGACCTATAAACCACCCATTAGCGACATCGTCCTTACCATCGCCATACAGATCTATGAGCTTGTTTTTATTAACGGCAAATACAACGGTGCTTTCCCACTTAAATGCCCGGCCATCAACGTTCCTGGTGTTTAATGTTAATTCAACACCTTTATTGGCAACCTTGCCAATATTGTCTGTAATTTTTCCGTAACCGGTAATAGCAGGCAAAGTACGGCTAAGTAATAAGCCCGATGTACGTGAATCATAATACTCTAAAGTACCATTGATGCGGCTGTTGAATAAGCCGAAATCTGCGGCGATGTTGGCCTGGGTAGTTGTTTCCCAATGCAGGTTGCCGTTGCCCAGGTTACTGGCCTGCACACCCACATTACTGGTGCCATTAAAAGGGAACCTCACGGTACCATCACTGGTAATAGTACTATATACACCAATGGCTTCATTACCTGTACGGCCATATGATGCCCTTAATTTAAGCGTATTCATGGCTTTCAGGTTTTTCATGAAATCCTCGTTGCTGATGTTCCAGCCTAAGGCTACAGATGGGAACCAGCCGTGTTTGTCCGTGTTTCCGCCAAAAACTGATGAACCATCGCGACGAACTGTCAGCGTTAATAAGTATTTGCTGTTGTAAGTATAATTAAGACGGGCCATTTGCGATTCGAGCGCATAACGATCGGAATAGGTTCCGTTACCTGAAAATTCAGGTAACCCGGATATGGTTGAACCTACCCCTATATCATTAAAAGAGAGCGCATCGTTAATATACCCCGTTCCCTGGAAGCCTGAAATAAAGTAACGGCGTTGCATTGCACTATATAAACCTGTGAAAGAGATATGGTGTTTACCAAATTCCCTATCGTAGTATAATAAGTTATCAAGCGTATAACTATTAGTTTCGGATGCTGTAGCTGTAGCTGCGCCCAGTGGCGTATTGGCTAAACGTCCGCTATAGCTGTCTATACGTGTTGGCAGGTAGGTGTAACCAGCGTTTAAACGGTAGCTTAAGCCCTGCAGCGCGCCGCCAAATTTTATCTGCGCATAGCCATTGCCGCTTACGTTAACACTGCGGTTAACCTGGTCGGTAGTTAAGCCCAGCAACGGGTTGGTATATAGTTGTTCCGCCAATTGCGGATAGATCATATAGGTACCATCAGGGTTGTATACCGAGCCATACGGGCTCATGGCAGTTGCATAAAGCAAATTGGCACGGCCGCCATCATAATTATTATTAGCAAAATACACGTTTGCACCCATGGTTAAAAAGCTAGTGACATTGATGTCAAGATTAGAGCGAAAACTGGCACGATTATATTGATAACCTTTTACCACCCCTTTTTCTTTCAGGTAATCGCCGGAAATAAAATATTTAACGTCGGGGCTGCCGCCAGATATACTAAGGTTATGATCCTGTTGAAAACCTTGCTGAGTAGTTTCCTTAACCCAATCTACTGTGCGGCCGGCAGCATAGTTGGCCCGTTCGCCGTTGTTGTAAACCGGCTCAGGAAATTGTTGGGTAAGTTTATTCTGAGATTCGTAATCCAGGAATTTCTGAGTAAAAGAGGCAGGGTCGCGCGGGGTTAACAGGTGCGAGATATTTTCGTAACCTGCATAACCGCTATAACGGATAACCGGCTTACCTGATGTGCCACGTTTGGTGGTAATGAGGATAACGCCCTGCGAACCATTAGCGCCATAAATAGCAGTAGCCGATGCATCCTTTAATATTTCCATAGAAGCAATATCCTGCGGATTAATATCGTTTAACGAACCGCCGCTTTTGGTAAGCGGGATACCATCCACAACAATGAACGGACCTTGTGTACCAGCGGTTATGGAGTTTTGACCACGCACCGTAACACTCGGTTGGCGGCCCGGAACCATTGAGGTGGTACTTACGGTAATACCTGCAACAGCGCCTTCCACCGCCTGCATAACGTTGGTAACCGGTAATTGCTCCAAACGGGCCTTGGGCACAGTAGTTACCGACCCGGTAATGTCCGATCTTTTTTGGGTACCATAACCTACTACCACTACCTCGTTTAATGCCTTGCTAACATCATCAGCAAGCACCACATCAATTTGTGCACGGTTGCCTACCTCTTCAGTTTTAGTGACATAGCCAATAAAAGAGAATTGCAAGCGGCTGGTTTTGGAAGCCGTTATTTTATATGAACCGGTAACATCTGTTACTGTGCCCTGGGCTGTACCTATTAATTTTACACTTACGCCTGGTAGCTGCAGGCCTTTGCTATCTGTTACGTGCCCTCTTATCGTAACATCGTTTTGTGCCGAGGCGGTATTAATAACGATTGCTAAAAGCAAACATAATAACACTGTACTTAGCCGGTAATTAATTTTTTCAGTAAATGTTTTTTTCATTTTTTATGGTTTAATAGTTTGTATGGTTAGATTTTAAATTGGCAGGTTTAAACATTTCAGGATGTTAGCCATCGGGAATTGTAGAAATATTCCGCGCCGAAATCTTGATAACAGGATTGCAGTTCATGTTCACTTATTAATTTGGTTTATAAAATGGTGTAATTGGTAATGCTAATTACGTGCAATTGTTATTTGCCCGGAGGGGGCAAAATCATAATATGAAGGGGGGTAAATGAGCCAAAACACTAAAAATAGTCGTTTATGAGAGGCGATTGATTTTTAGGGATATTATTCAAAAATATTTTTGGCTGCAGCGTTTGTTAACGCCAGGTACTAAACAAAAAAATACCAGTGGAAATTAATCTTTATTAACCTGGTTATCTAAAAGGTAATGTTTGTGAAAGGCGACACGGTGTTTTTTAATAAATTCCGATGGGTTCATACCAAAAATTTTATGGAACTGTTCTCTAAAGTATTTAATATCATTAAGCCCTACCCGGTAGGCTGCTTCATTTACATTACAATTGGTATTGATCAGTAATTCGGCAGCTTTGCGCAAACGGATAAACCGTACAAAACCATTAACCGATTGACCTGAAATGGATTTTACTTTTTTATAGAGGTTAGAGTGGCTCATGCCCAATTCAGAAGCCAGAGTTTTGATGTTAAAATCGGCATCGTTCAGGTAATCCTCTACCACGGCTATGCACTTGTTCAGGAAATCCTTATACTCTTCGGATATTTTAAGGTTATTAGATTGCAGGGTAACCTCGTTATAAAAATACTTTTGCAGGTTGCTCCGGTTTTTTAGAATAGCGCCGATACGCGCCATCAGCAATTCTTTTTCAAAAGGTTTACTGATACAATCGTACGCACCTACTTCAATACCCTGTAGTTTTATTTCGGGTGTTAATTGTGCTGTGAGTAAAATAACCGGGATATGGTTTAGCGAAAGATCATCCTTTATCAGCCTACAAAGTTCAATACCGCTCATTGCCTGCATCATCACATCGCAGATCACTATATCAGGCAAAAAATCCTTGATCAGTTTAAACCCGTCTTCGCCATTGGATGCTTCATAAAGCTTGTAATGAATTTTAAAAATACGTTTAATATACTCTCGTATTTCTTCATTATCGTCAATAATCAGCATACTCTGCTGATCAGATATCATCATATCAAGCGATATTGGTTCATTGTTGCCAGCCGTAGATTTTTCGGGCAGTTCTTCTATTAGTTCTTCAAGGTAAATAGAGCCGTCGCTAATATCCTCGAAGATGAGGTTATTGCTAAAATGCGCTTTCCCCTTTTTTAACTGAATTAAAAACGTAGTACCGCTGGCTGTACTTTGATAGGCAATCTCTCCGTTATGGCTATTAATAAAGTTTTTTACCAGATACAGGCCTATACCAAACCCGGTTTTCACTGCTGCCCCATTCTGTACCTTATAAAATTTCTCGAATAAGCGGTCACCAATATTTTCCGGGATACCACACCCTGTATCTGTTACAGAAACGGTTATTTCATCCTCTTGTTCAACTATAATTAAACTTACACAGCCGCCATCCGGGGTAAACTTCAGCGCATTCGATACCAGGTTAAACAAGGCTATCTCTATCTTTTCGCGATCTGCATAGAGTTCAATATTGTCGGTATCGCATTCAAACACATAATCAATATTTTTGATCTTGGCCTGATGGGTAAAGCATAAGTAAACTTCGTGGCACAAATGTGCAAAGTTTAGCTTTACGATCTTTAGCCTGTCGTTCTCGCTTTCAGTTTTTCTGAATAACAATAGTTGGTCTACTAAACTTAGCAAGCGCCGAGCATTACGGTAAACAATATTCAGATCGTTATCAACAGCATTGTTTTTGCTGCTGCTGTTCAACATATCCTTTATGGGGTTAATAATCAGCGTAAGCGGTGTGCGGAACTCGTGCGAAATATTGGTAAAAAACGATAGTTTCCGTTCATTCAGCTCTTTTTCTTTATCCGCTTTTATATACGCTATTTCAATTTCGTGCTGTAGTTTGGTTTGCCTGGCTTTATACAGTAAATAATAATAAACTAACGCTACTGCCAGGCCAATATAAATGCACCACGCCCACCAGGTACGGTACCAGGGGGGTAAAACGGTAATATAAACTATACGCTGGTCATTGCTCCATACCCCGTCTGAATTGGTTGACTTAATGCGCAATATGTAGTTCCCCTCGTTAAGGCGCGAGTAATTGGCAACTTTTACCTTACCCGAATTATTCCATACGTGGTCCCATCCTTCAAGGTAATAGGCATATAATATTTTATCGGGAAAGGAATATTCAATCGCTACAAAATCAATGGAAATAACTGCCTTATCATAAGGTATGGTAATGTTCTGCAGGTTAATGGCCCCCTTATCCTTGTAGCGCGCGTCCTGTTCAATGGGCACATTATTAACCCGAAAGCCGGTTAGGAATACTTTAGGGGCGCTTACGCTTGTTTTTACACTATCTGGATTAAACCGGTTAAACCCTTTAATACCACCAAACAAAAACTCGCCCGAGCGTAGCTTTAGGGCTGCATTATAATTAAATTGGTTGCTTTGCAAACCATCGCTGGCATAATAGTTTTTAAAAGTTTTTGCAGCAGGGTTAAACCTTGATATCCCATTGTAGGTGCTTAACCACAAAAAACCGCTATTATCTTCCAATATATTAATCACCGCATTATCGGCTAAGCCATTGGTTTCGGTGTAGCGTACAGTTGACCGATTGGCGCGATTAAACAACAACAATCCCCCGCCATCTGTCCCTATCCAAAAATTACCTTTCTTATCTTCATGTATGGCATAAACAGCCGAGTTGATATTTGTTACCTGGTGCCGTTTGTCTTTTATATCTATTTTAACCAGTTCGCTATTGGTGCCTGCCCATAATGCCCCGTTTTTATCTTCCAAAAAGCAATTAATATTAACCAGGCGGTGATCAAACAGTTCAAATTTGTCTTTTTCGCGGTTATACAGGTACAGAGCGCCCCCGCGCGTAGCAGAGGCCCACAGATTAAACTTGCTATCCTCGAACAAACGCCACGCGTTCCGGTCTTCAACTTTGGTGTAGGTATTAAAACAGGTATAGTGTTTGAAGGTGTGATTGTTTTTGTTGAACAAATTGATGCCCCCGTTAAAAGTAGCTATCCAAATTTTGTTTTGATGATCGTTAACAATGCTCATTACAAAATCGCTGCTTAGCGAATTGGGGTCGGCTTCGTTATGGATATAATTGGTATAGGAATTTAACCTTGGGTTCCAATAGCTTAAACCACCGCCTGATGTGCCTATCCAGATATTCTTATCGACATCTTCGCAAAAAGAGCGGGTGAAGTTATTAACCAGACTGTTTTTATTCTGCGGATCGTGCGTGATAGATGTAAACTGATGATTTTTATAATCAATAATATTTAAACCGCCACGCAGGGTGGCTATCCATTTACGCGCATCGCTATCCTCATAAATATCATATACTGCACCACTGCTTAGCGCGCCTTTTTGTTCGCCGGGCAGTATATAGCTTACTTTCTGTGTAGAGGGATCAATAATATTTACACCGCCGCCATCGGTTGCTATCCAAACACGTTCCTGTTTATCCAGGTACAAATGCATAATGTTGTTGTTGGTCAGCTTGTATCCCGAAAGATTTAAATTAATGATCTGGTTTTGGGCGATATTATATTTATAAAGCCCGCCTTCGTTTCCCATCCATAAAAAGGCATTCCGGGCATCGGGGGTAATACAATTTACATTTTTTAATTGCGTATTAACCACCACCATTTTGTTTAAGCCGGCGTTGAATTGACATAGCCCTACGCCGTTAATAAATATCCATAACCGGTCTTTTTTATCAACCAACAGTTTTTGGATATTATAGGCTTTAGTGTTATTAAGGTTAATAACCTGCTCGCAAACGTCAGTACCCTTTTTACATATCAATAAGCCATTTTCTTCTGTGGCCGCATATAAGTTGCCCACCGCATCGGTAACCAGGCTGTTTATCCGCGAAATAGCTTTTTTTACTTTACCATTATTTAAAGGATGATAATACACCGGATATATTTTAGAATCGGAATAATTATAGTAAACCATCCCTTTTTCGGTACCGATCCACACCCTGTTCTCATGATCTTCGGCAATGCAAATAATATGGTTATTGATCAGTGAACCTTCATTCCCCCAGTGATTTTTAAATACTTTAAAGCTGTAACCATCATACCTATTCAGTCCATCATAGGTGCCAAACCACATAAACCCATAATGATCCTGAAAAATGGCGGTTACCGAATTGTTTGACAGACCGTTTTCAATGCTCAAATATTCAATAGGCTCCTTATCGGCTGCATTAATTTTAAGTGTAGTTAACAGTAAAATGCATATCAATTTAACTGTCAAATTAACATTTATAAGAAAATGAACAGTAAAAAATTTCTTCATAAACTACGCTTCATATTAATTGCTTATACCGATATTCCTAATATGATCGATAACAATAAATCCCTGCATTTGAAGTATACAGTTAATTTTTGTTCGGATAACGGTGGTTATTTATAATTGTACGGCAATATAATTCTACTTTTAATCATTATCAAGAGTATATCTCTTAATAATTAAATCGCAGTTTATAAAATGGCATTGGTTTGCGGCCTCTAAAAGAAATGTTTTAAACCGTAGACAATGAAAGGTATATCTTTCCATCTTTCACCAATGTTTCATAGGTGTGGATATTTTTGGTTGCCGGGCCCGCTTTTACGTCCCCGGTTTGGCTAGCAAACTGCGACCCATGCCAGGGACATTGTACCGTACCGCAAACCATCATCCCCCCTGCCAGCGAACCTCCTTTATGCGTACAGCGGTCATCAAAAGCAACATAGCCTTCAGCTGTTTTAGCTAATACAATGCGCTTACCATCAATATGCAATAGTTTCATCTGGTCGTTTTGCAACTCTCCCGATACGGCTGCCTCTATCAGCTTATCCTGGTCCTTCAGATAGGCTTCATTCCATTTACCGGCACCGGCATACCTGGGGTCAACCCCAATCTGGTTCCGGTACACCAGGGTGCCACCCAGCCACCCTGAGATACCCATTAAAATAAACCCGGCAGATTCTAACCCGATGACAACCGAAAAGGATGCCTTAACCCTGAGCAGATAGGCGGCCGCAAATATCAATAGCAATAGCACGTTGGCCAGCCCATGTTGTGTGGCCCTTTTCTTTGCAGAACTGGCTGGTGGTACGGTAAAAAAATAATCGATTACTCCGGGAACGGCGGCTATTATTGCAGCAATCAGTCCGGCCAATTCTAAATAATCAGCGGTTTGTCGGTAACTGGCATTATCTTTTAAAATGCTTAATACATCAAATACCAGCGTACCTGTAAAAAACGCAATGGGAAAAGTTACAAGGATTGGATGAATTGGATGCCCTTTTATACTGGCCCTGCTTTTCATATGTTAAGTTTATGGTTACCACTTTAAATTATGAGACACAACAATCCCTCAGCCTTTTATGTTCTGCTAATGAGTAAGTTATTTTGCGTTTAATACATAAAACGCTTTTATGCTGGCACATGTGTTTTGGCGCCAAAGTGCATCGCATCTTGTTTTAAAACCTGTTCAAATTCGGCTGTGGCCCGGCCCCTGTCTTCAAGTCCCAAATAACCAAGGCCCATCATATAGTGGCAGTGGATATGGTTTCTTGCGGTTAGATCAGTTTCAAAGATCAACATATCCGGAAGGGATACGGCAAAATAATCGATCTTAACCTGGTCATCTAAATGAGTATTACCATAGTCTATTAGCTTCTGAAAGATCATTGTGGCGTTTTCCTTTTGGTTAAGCTTTCCCCAGGCCAAACCCTGATAAAATATTTTATCCGGCTGCTGGTCGTTATAAAACATAGCCGCAGATGGTTCAGCCAAGCCCCTGGTGGCCTGTTCAAAGTATTGCCTGGCAGTTTCGGTTTCGTTTAAACCTTCACAGGCTACCCCAAGCCAATAAAATATATCATTTTCCTGGGCGCCAAATAACTTTCCTTCTCCAAGATTGTGGGGATATTCCCTGGCTTTCTGTAATTTATCAATTGCTTCCTGGTAATTTTTATTACGAATATCCTGTTTAGCCATTTCAACTAAACTGTATAGGTATTGCTCGGAAACCTTCCCCTCGCCCCCTTCCCACGGATGAAATTGGCGGGACATGAGTAATTGATAGGCTTTTTCATATTGCCCAAGGAAATTATATAATGCCATACGTTCAAGGTAAACATCATCCCTAAATTCAGTAAGTGCTAAATGCTCTTCTAAAAACTTAAGCCTTGTTTCCGGCAAGGTGTTCAAACGCTTATAAAGCTGATGAAGCTCCATAAAAACCCGGGCATCTGTTTTATCCAGTGCAAATGCTTTCTCCAGGCAATCAAGCGCTTTTGATGGGTTATTCCGTTTATTAAAATAGGCAATTCCTAAATTTCTAAAAGCAGTGGGGAAAGAATTATCCCGGTTAACAGAAAGCTCCCACATTTCAATTGCATCATCATACTGCCGTTTGTCATACCATAAATTGCCCAGATAATACGGCGCCTTAGCATCCCCGGTATTTAGTGTTAGCGCAGATTTTAAAACGTTGATATCTTCGATACGATTAGGGAAACAATGATCAGGATTGGCCGAAGCGGCTTTTTGTAAGAAGTTTAACGCGGCTTCCTCATTACCCGACTGCTGATGAAACCAGCTTAAATAATAAAACACCATGGGATAAGTATTCCTACCATCCTCATTTAAAACAAAGCTGAGTAATGAGATTGCCTCGCTATATAACCCCGCGGCAGCATAATCAAGGGCATATTCAATTAAGTTGTGTACATCCCTGCGCGATAAATTCAATAGCTTATTTATAGCTTCTTTTGATTCGTCGGGCTTGCCAAGCAGCTTATAAATCGCGCTTCGCTCAAAATAAGCCGACAGGTTAAAAAGGTCGTACTTTAAAGCTTCCTCACAAACAGATAAAGCTTCAGGCAAACGATCAAGGTTGCGTAAAATGGCCGCTTTTAAAACCCCGGCTTTACTATTTCCCGTATTACGTTGAATAGATAAGTTAATATGATCCAGCGCAAGCTCAAAATCCCCTTTTGAAACATCCAGTTGCGCAATTGAAAAATATCCACTGCTTTGCCACGCACTGTTCCAGGTAGATTTATAAAAGGCCTCGTAGGCACCATCTTTCCCTTGTAATTTCAAACATAGGCCTAAATTATAATAAGGCTCTCCTTCATAGGGGTTGGGATTGCGTGTTGTAAGTGTTTCTACCGCTTGCTGAAAATAGACTTCGCTTTTTGCAAACTGGCCGCGGCGCAGGTACCATTTCCCCAGCGCGTTGTTGTTTCTTATATCTTTTGGGTCTCTCCTTAATGCCTCTTCATAATAATCCGTCGGCTTATAGGTGGCGTGTCTATATTGCTCTAAATGCAGGCCTGTAAGGAATAATTGTTCATTATTTTCAACCTCTTCTGGACTTAAAGCAGCCTTTGCCGGTGCGGGGATTTCATTTTTCCGGTTTTTGGATGGTTGATAGCGAATAAGTTCCTTGCCGGCTTTACTTTCAACAATCAACAACAGGTTTTCGTCATTCAACGGTTTCGTTGTTGTAATTTCCTTGTGATAGATATTCTCCGGATCAACATCGAACATCTCGGTAAAGATGAGTTCATCACTCATATAAACTTTTACCTGGTTTGCCTGCTGAACAGAAGTTGCGAAAACCTTTAAGCGCACTTTATTTTCTGCTGTATCTGCATATACCAAAATGTCTTTGGTTGCATTTTTAACGACGCCCAATTCCCGGTAGGGCATAAAATATTGCGTAAATGATTTTTCCTCATAAGGCATTAACCAGCTAAAATCTGGCTGGTTATCTGTAAATACCCCGGTCATTAATTCAATATAAGGGCCGTCTTCATCGGTTAAATTACGGTCCCAGGCTTTACCAAAATCGCCATGCCCCCATGTCCATTGTTTTTTACCTGGCGATACATGATGATTGGCCACATGTAAAACACCTGCCTGGGTATCATTTTCATAACCGCCTACAAAATCATAATCAGAACGGATAGCCATATAAGATGTTGGCACAGGAATATTTTTATACCATGAAATATCCGTCCCGGGCGAATAATCTACTTTATAATAAGTTCCGGTGGCGATAGGAAATGTAGAGACATCGCGCTTGCCATGGTCAAACACAGCGTTAACATCCGGCGGAAAAACAGATTGATAATACTCATTCACCTTTACCGCGGGATTGGCCCACCACAAAAAGGTTTGGGGCAAACTGGTGCGGTTATATAGTTTAGCTTTGATCTCTAAATAAGCTTTATCCGGGTATATTGTAAAACCTACCGTCCCTTTTGTGTGGAACATGCGTTCAACCTCGTTTATCCAGATAGTTTTACTTCCATCTGCATTTTCCTCTAATGTATAATCTGTCGGTTCAAACGTGCTGGGACGATGATGCTGGGGCCAGTTAAATTCAATCCCACCCGAGATCCAGGGGCCACACAACCCAACCAAAGCCGGTTTAATTACCTGGTTGTAATAAATAAAATGGCGTTGTTTAATTTTATCGTAGGCCATTTGTACCCTTCCGCCCAACTGCGGCAAGATCATTATTTTAAGGTATTTATTTTCTAAGAAAAGCCCCGTATAGGTTACATCCTTCTTCTCGTCGTAAATTTTTTCAATAACAGGATTTGGATATACTACCCCGCTGCTCCCCTGGTAAACACGCTTTTCAAAAAACATCGGGTTTTTATCGGGTTTGCCAGTTTCATAAGTCGGGATAATTACGTTTTCCTGCCAAATCTTCACAAAGAGTTCGCTCATAAAGTAAATTGGTTATTCTGCTATAAATTAATGTTGGATTAAATTCTGTTCAAGCTGTTCCAGTGTTTTGCCTTTTGTTTCATATACCTTGCGTTTTATAAAGAAAAAACCCAGCAGGCAAATACCGGCATACAGATAAAAAGGGCCATAAGTACCCAGTTGCTTAGCGAGGATTGGAAATGTAAATACCAGGATAAAATAAGCCCCCCAAAGGGATACGATTGCAACCGACGAGGCAACACCGCGTATTTTATTAGGAAAAATTTCCGAGATCAACACCCAGGTAACCGGGGCCAGGGAAGTGGCGTAAACTGCAATTGCCAGCAGCACAAATATTGAGACTAACCCTGCTGCTGCCTGGCGTTGTAATAACAGGGCCAGGATAATATACAGTATAGATAACCCCAGCGAACCGATAAGCATTAACGGCCTGCGCCCCAACTTATCTACCTGCCACATGGCCACAATGGTAAAAAGAAGGTTTACAAAGCCAATTGATACGGTTTCAAATAATTGCCGGTCGAGGTTTGCACCGACCGATTTGAATATGGTAGAGGTGTAATTGAATACCACATTAATACCGCATAGCTGCTGAAACACAGCCAGGGTAACCCCCACAACAACCGCAGGACGGACACTTTTTGCAAAAACCGCTTTATAGGATTGTTTACTTAAGCCCTGAAGAGACACCCGTATCTCGTTGAATGTGTTTTCTACAAAATTAGTGCTCCCTATTTTATTTAACACTTTCCTGGCCTGCATTTCCTTACCGGCTTTTAGCAGCCAGCGCGGGCTTTCAGGAAGCCAGAGCACGCCCAGAAAAAATAAGCCGGCGGGCACTATCCCCATACCGAACATCCACCGCCAGGCCTCGTCGCCTTTATCGGCCAGGATATAATTTACCAGGTTGGTAACCAATATCCCGATAACAATGGTTAACTGGTTAATGGCAACATTGCGGCCACGCACTTTGGCAGGTGAAATTTCAGCTATATACATTGGGCTAAGCATTGAGGCCATCCCTACCCCTATACCGGCGGCAAAACGCATTAATACAAAAATGGTTAACCCATGGGAAATCGCCATCCCTAAGGAAGATACGGCGAATATTAAAGCCGCCAGCATCAGACCTGGCTTCCTTCCATACCGGTCGGCCAGTTCCCCTGCAATCAGGCAGCCAACTATGCACCCCAGCGCCAGCGAGCCGGTCAGGAAGCCTTCCCACCAGGCGGTTAAATGAAATGCCGTCCGTAAAAATGGCAGCGCACCTGAAATCACCGCGAAGTCGAAACCAAAAAGGTATCCGCCCAACGCTGAAATAAATGAAATAGCTACGATATAGGTATTATTAAATTTCTCTGGTATAAGTTGTTTCATTTTATATAATTGGTTGGTTTAGTATACTTCTTTATTGACACCGGGCACTTTACTGTTGCATGATCGCTTTACTTCTCTAAAGATCAGCAATTCATATATAATTGTTTACAATCTTACTTAAAGCCACACGCAGCATCAATGGATGTAATTTGGTTTTTGATGGATATTTCCCGTTTTTTAACAATTGAACTTCTAGTTTTCAAATAATGAAAAAAATAGTAAAACTGGCTGCCAACAACGAATCAAGAAGACAATTTTTCTGTTTAGTAACATATATTTGTTTAGTCAACTAATTAAAAAAGGCCAATTTAATGGATAATCTTACAGCGGAGAAAAAGAAGATAAAGGAGGGATTCCTGGGGCAACAGATGATCGTTCTGCCACCTGATGTTATAAAAGAGGTTGCCAAAAACACGCTGATCAAAGGTCTATATCTTACAGCAATTGGATACTATCCGCGAGCTATTAATCACAACCGCGAACGAAAAAACGGCAGTCAGCAGTATATCCTGCTGTATTGCATAGATGGAAAAGGGTATATTAAATTGGGCAAGGCAAGACACGAGTTAATCCCTAATACCTATTTTATTATCCCCAAGGGGGTATCCCACCATTACATGACCTCTGATACAGATCCGTGGAGTATTTTTTGGATCCATTTTACAGGAGAGCATTCGGAGGCATTGTGCTCCAGGTATTTTATTGACCAGCAACCGGTAGTTAAATCCATCCCTTATGATCAGCAGCGGATAGAATTATTTAATCTTATCTATGCTATCCTGGAAAACAGTTATAATTCGCGAAATATGGAATTGACGAATATAAAACTGCTCCAGTTCCTGTCCTCTTTTATTTATCATGAAGAGATGTACCCTGCTTATTATTCAACAGACCAGATCAACCATTCAATAAATTTCATGAAGAAAAACCTTAATAAGTGTTTTTCTATAAATGAGTTGGCTTCCAGCTTAAAATATTCCGTATCGCATTATTCCGATCTGTTTAAAAAGAAAACTGGTGTACCGCCAATGCACTACTTTAACCAGTTAAAAATTCAGGAGTCTTGTCAATATTTGTACTTTACCAATCTTACTATAAAAGAAATTGGCTTTAAAGTAGGTTTTGCCGACCCTTACTATTTTTCACGCATGTTTAAAAAGTTAATGGGCTTATCGCCGGTTAATTATAGAAATTGTTATAAAAAGTAGTTTGCATAATAGCTTTATCAATATCGTAATCCTTCGGAAAACAATACTGGTTGTGTTAAACTTTCTGATAATGCTGGCATACTACACCATTAGCAAAAGCGGTACTGCTTATCAGCTTCAACTCGCTGCTCTGCTCAGTCTGTGGCCAGAACGGAATTCCCCGGCCAAGTACAACCGGGTTTTGAAACAACCAGTAATCATCAACTAAACCTTCGGCAATCAGGTATGCAGCCAATGTCGGGCTGCCAAACATTACAATATTTTTGCCTTCACCTTGTTTTATTTCCCTCAGCTGCCGGGCAACATTTTCTCGTAATACCGTTATGTCCTCGCGATTGGGCAAACTGGTTGAAACAACTATTTTCTTCACTTTATTATACCATGCCGAATGCTCCAGGTCATGTTTGGAGGCATTAGGGCTGTCCCCAGCCGTAGGCCAGTAGGCGTCCATAAGTTCAAATGTTCCACGACCATAAAGTGCTGTGTCCGACACTTCTGTACGTTGTTGGGCCAGGTCAAATAGGTCATCATTAATTTTGACCCAATCCATTTGGCCGTCTGGCCTTGCTGTAAAACCATCCAGAGATACATGCAGGAATAAGATTAACTTTTTCATGATTCAAAATTAGAGCGTGCAATCACATACTGCAAGGGCCGATTGAGACAGATGGCGGGGCAAAACCCGACAAATTCAAACATATCTCTTGTCTTCTTTTTAGAAACCAGCAAGGGATATCACTTAGCTTGCCTCAGAATCTCTGACATTGTCAGATCGATCCATTGTTCCCGTTTAGGAAAATCTTTATAACTTTTAATATCATTTAATAATTTATTGTCTGGTTTAATACCTGCAGATTGCAAAATGGCATAATCCTGCAAAGCCTCTGCAAACACTTCCCATCTAATGGAATCGTATGGCCCGTCTGGCCCCGGATAAACTACAAATGGGTCGCCCTGTGCAATTCCTGGATAAGCTGTAGCTGCCCCTTCTGTAAAAGGATCAATTGTTTTTTCGGTGTCCAGCTTATACCAGAAATTATACCCCCAATGCAAAAATCCCTGGGCTTTGAGGTGATAAAACAGGAGCCCTGACATTCTTATCTTAGTCAACGGCGTATCGTAAAAACGATTGAGCCACTGATCGCGCGGGGCAGTGCAATAATAAACCCAATGCGGGATGTTTTCCTTTAGGTAATCGCCGGCTGAACTAATTACAGGAATGGGGATATCAGTCAGTTTTTCGCGTCCGTACCTGATATCGCTTAGGGCATCCATTACTTTCATCCATGGTGCAAGCTGGTGTAATATGTTTCTGGCTACTTTATAATTCTCGATATGTTCAGACCACGGCTCGTCCGAAAGATGGAAATATGAATCATTCAGCATGCGTTCCTGTTTTAAAAAGCGGTGCAATTCGGGCAAATACTGTTTCAAAAAGTTAATATACACCGGTGAGGTAGCCGTTAAATGCTCGTCCCACAGCAATTGGTAAGTGTCTCCCTTTTTGGTATAAACATGCATAGCATCCTGTACACCCCAATACAACCATAAATGCCCCCATTCAAACTTTGTATAACCCAGTTCGCGGCACATATCTACAAAACGCTTAATATTGGCCCAATCGAATGTGTATTTGCCAAGGGCAGGTTCGTTAATGATCAGCATTTGACAAGGTTGTTTAAAAACTGCTCTCAATTCAAACAGGTTTTGTATAAATGCGACGTCATTACCATGGTCAATCAAATCTTTCATTTGTGCACGGGTAAGCTGCCACCAGCGCTCGCTATACAAATCCGTTTTATAATACATAGCGGTCGCTTCTCCACGCCACCAATGCGTAACATGAAAATCGTGCCGTAGCTGCACAATCAGTTTGCTTACATTTACCTGCACGGAAAGATCTTTCTGTTTATTTACTTTCCCTTCTGTCCATTGCAGCTTTACATTACACTTATATATACCTGACTTAATTGCCTCAGGTATAGTAAGGGTTACCCAAAAAGAGCGGCTTGCATAAGGCGTTGCATCCACTTTGGAAAGCGGGTACAAAGGATCGGGCAACATGCCGGGTAAATAACCTAATCCATCAATTTCATCTTTACTTACATCCGTATTAAAGTGTTGAAATGGCACTAAACCAACATAACGCACCTGCGATTTAATATCGCCGGCCGATACCTCGCAGGCTATCTGCGTTTGGTCCTTCATATCGCTATGAAAAGCAACCTGAAACGAAATACGGCTATTTCTTGCAGCCTGTAGGGTTAGTTCATCTTTTACCTTAGCCGGCGATTGTGGGAAGACTTTATTTAAGGATGTTTCCAGCCAAACGCTCATGCTATTGGGTTCGTAGTAAACCTTATTCCCAAATACCGGGTAGCTGCATAACATCAAAAAGATCGGCAGGTAACCTTTTGATTTAATATATGCTTTCATAGCTTAATGATGTTATTTTATATTACCTAAAAGCTTATCTATTTGAGGATACAATGCTTTAATATGATCAGGCCCCGGACTGACATTATTTGCAATCCGACCTGAATGATCGATCAAATAATAACGTGGTATAGGCCCAACATCATAAACCCTCCTAATGCTTATCCGTGAGGCGTCTATTGCGAGCAGGTTTATACTATGCTGGCGCATGTTTAATTTTTTTATAGCTTCCTTCCATTCCGGTGTTTCAGCATCTAAACAAATATTTATAAAAACCACAGCTTTGTTTTTATAGTGGGCATGCAAAGCAGGGGCAAAATTTTTAATATCATAAATACACGGCCCACAGCCTGTACCCCAAAAATCAATAAACACTACTTTACCTTTAAACATGGATAGGGAGACCCATTCGCCTTTCTCGTTTTTCAACCGAAAAACAGGCGCAATGCGCCCGGGCCTCAGTTTACTAAACTGCGCAGCGTATCTTTTTAAGCTATCGGCATAAAAAGATGTTTCTACCCTGGTTACAAAGTCTGCGTATACCGCCTGAACCTCATCATAATCATAGAATTTTGAACTCTTTATAATAGAATTAGCAAGAAACCAATCGCGCATTTCTTTTGAATTAAACGCTCTCAATCCGGCATAATATTCCATCCAAGCCGGAGCGAATTTTACCCCATTATGTTCATAGTCCGGTTTAACCCCACCTACATGCCAACTGTTAAATGGTTTTATAAAACTAACATACTTCAACACAAAATCTCTGTAGACCGAACTGCATTTAAAAAGGGTTTCGTCCTCGGTACGATAAGCCGTTTTGTGCGCTAAATATGCGAAATGGTTGCTTTGAGCTGTGTTTGCAATAAGATCATATTTGTTTAATAAACCGTTGTCCAACATACTGCTGCAGTATTTAAAATAAATATCCGCTAGCATTTTTTCTGTATTCTTACCTACAGGTTTATCCAGTAAAAATTGTATCTCCTTATTATATAAATTGTTTAGCAGGGAAAATTTAATACTATCTGTTATACTGGTATGAAGTTGTTTTATTAAATTAACATACTTTTCACCATACAATCTATTAAGCCCAATTAAAGAATTCAATTCCTGATTTCTTTGTGGATCATTTGCCGAAACGCTAATCATGTTTTCTTTCATGTCCAAATTGATAGTTATTGTATCATTTTTTTGGACGAACAGCATAATGCCGTCAAAGTTTAAATAAAAATCATTAGCATAGCCTTCAATATTAATTTTTAAAGAAAAATCACCGCTTTTATCTATAGGGGCAGAAATAAATGAACTACCTAAATATCCGGTCTTTAAAATTCCAAAACCGTTATCATTTTTTATATGCCCTCGTATGATGGCAAAGTTCTTTTCATTACGTATGCCTTGACTTTGCGCCCTGGCACATGAAGTTATTGCAAATAATGTGATAAGGAATAGGAAATATTTCATGATTTTACAATTACTACAGGCCAACCTTTTTTATAAATAACAGGACTTATCAATAATACCCGCACGCCTTTATGCTGAGCTGAGATAGCATGATAGGCTATGTAGACATCTCCGTTATTATCCCTGAAGATGGAGTTATGCCCGGGCGCCAGCCAGTTTTCATCTTTTTCAAGGATAACACTGCTGCCTGTTCCATTTGCTTCGCCCAGGCGCTGAAATGGACCAAACGGGTTTTTTGCCCTTGCTACCATTACCGCATAATTAGCATGTGGCCCGCAACAATTATCGCCTGAATAATATAAGTAGTAATATCCTTTATTGTAATCTACCCATGGGCCTTCTACCAGTGTGCTATAGGCTTTTTCCCTTGCAGGATAAACCACCGGCTGCGGCAGGGTTCCTGGTTTAAAACTTTTCCAGTCGTCACTCAGCTCCTGAACGTTTATAGGTACATGGTCCGACCCCCAGTACAACAACTTTTTGCCGCTTTTAGGGTCAATAATGGCGCAAGGATCTATATTTACATAACCCTTGCCGCCTATCAGCGGCGTGCCCATATCAATAAACGGCCCATCGGGTTTTGTTGCAAAAGCAACACCAATACACATATCCATATCTTTAGTTTTTGACCTTGCGGAAAAAAACATCACATATTGCCGCTGCTTTTGATTGTATATTACATGCGGCGCCCAAAAATCGCGCCCTGCCCAGGTAGCGCCATTTGGCAAAGCGTCTCCCTTGTCCTCCCAGTGGGTCAGATCGGCAGACGTAGCTAACTGAATATGGGCGTACTTTCCATTAACAACAGAATTTGTAGCATAGCCATAATACTTCCCTTCTACATTAATTACCGTAGGGTCCGGAAAATCGTGGTTTAAAACGGGATTTCCAATTTGTTGTGCATTTACAACGACAGAGATCAGCATGCCTAATAAAACAAACTGAATTTGATAGCCTATTTTTTTCACCAATTAGTTTTTAGTAATTTCTTTTATAAAGGTCACCTCATCTGCCCTGTAAGGGGTACCGTCTTTATGAAATATTTCATGGAACCATAGAGGTGGTTCGCCATCGTAGTGTTTGCTCCAGCTATCCCAGGCGTACTTAGTTTGGGTTTTGCCATCAACCAAGCCCCAGTTAAGTGCGCCGACATGATATTTTTTAGCTACAGGCAACGTAGTTTTAAAAAAGCTATTATTACCACGGGCCATATATTCGGTACATATCATTGGTTTATCATAAGCCAAAAGCCAGTTCACCCTCTTTTCAAATTCAGCTGCATTATCATAATTATGAAAAGAGATAATATCCGATTGGGTTAACTGCACCGTTTCAATTGGCGACAGTTTATCAGGGGCAGACCAATCGCCCTTCCAAACTGCCGATGTTAAAGGTTGAGTAGGATTCACCGAGCGGGCCCAAACAAAAGCTTGTTTCAATAATGGCAAAATGTAAGCTGCTTTATCTTTCAACTCTGTCTTACCATACGATGAATTATTGGTATTATCAGGTTCATTCCATACATCCCATGCTAATATCCTTTTATCATTGGCAAACCTGCCCACCAAACCTGTGACATATTTTTTAAGCCGAGGGTATTGTTTTGGGTCCTGAAGCGCATCATATCCCGGGTTTTGAACCCAACCCGAATTATGTACACCCGGCTTTGGCGCCCGTTGCTTTCCTAATTTGGGGAAAGGGTCCCAGCACGAATCGAATAAAACAAATATGGGTTTAATGTGATGTTTGGCTGCAATAACTAAAAAGGTATTAATACGGTTACTAAAACCGGCGGCATCCTGCTGCCATAACAGGTCATGCAGGTAAACACGTACAGTATTCATGCCCAAACCGGATGCCCACCCCAATTCACGATCAATTGTTTTAGGATCGAAGGTATCGGCCTGCCACATTTCCAATTGATTGATAGCCGTGCTGGGGATAAAATTACAGCCCACTAACCAAGGTTGATTGGTCCCCCATTGTTTAGCTTCCTCCTTAGTCCATACAGCACGATGATGTATTGTGGCCTGCGCCTTAATATTATTTTGCAGTACAATAACTATTAGTATACTAACAAAAATGCTTTTGATTATTGATCTCATAATTTATAGGTTTTTATTGATGATATTAATTGTTAGCCTTCCATTGCAACGGCGCCAGGAATAAACCTTTCTTGTCCCAGCCTGTGTTAGAAATAAACCATCCCTCTTTTTTATCGTTGATTATTTCCGCAGCATGCACCGGAAGTGTACAAACCAGGTTTTCGCGTGGAAAACTTTCCGGGTCCTTTGACCAGTACACATCTGTTTGGTTGTATTTGGTCATAGCACGGCAAATAAACAAGTAAAAAATACCTTTTCGATTAACTACAAACGAACTCTCTGCATCGCCCCCCCAATTTACTACATAAGGCTGCACATGTACAACTTTAGGCCCGCTCCAATGAAACAGATCAGGCCCTGTTCTTAATGCCACAACCGAACGGTGGTCAACCTCGTTATAAGTACGGGTGTAATAATAGTAGTATTTGTTTTTGTATTTCATAATATACGAATCCCGCGCATGGCCTGCATCGCTAAAAAGTGGGTTCAGGGGATGCCGGTTCCAGGTAGTTAAATCGGTACTTGTAGCCATGCATAACCCACCCCACGAAGCATAATTTGGTGCGTCTTTCTGCATATTGCCTATGTTGTAAAACATGTAATAAATACCCTTATCCTTATAAACATAAGGCGCCCATAAAACCCGTTCTACACCAGGTTTTACAGTAAGTGCGTAATCATGATCTTCCCATTTTTGCTGTTTTAGCGAGCCTGCAGTTATATGAAAAAACTTAGTTTCGCCACCCCAAGGCTGGATAGGATGATGACCAATGATACCATAAGCATGCCAGGTGCCATCATCTCCTTTTATAAAGCAATGATCGTTGGTATACCATGTCGTGTCTTCTTTAGAGCGGGTATCGTTTGGATTAAAGATATGCACAAATGGTCCGGCTATTTCGGGTATTTCATAACTAACTTTTTGCGCCGACACCACATTAGTTATCAGCATCATTACATATAAAAACAAACTCTTTTTCATCGCATTTAAATTATTAAAAGGCTATGCCAGTTTTTTTACTATACCTGAAACAACAACTTTATCAACCGGTATCTTACCATATGCCACTTTAATTGAAGGCTGCCCCGCTTTAAGCGAAACCGTACCAAAACCAGTAGCGGTTGAAAGAAAACTTGTAAAATCGCCTACTTTAGAATTGATATGCAAAGTTTTGTCGACAGCATCATAGCGCACCCCTGTTAAACCTTCCAACATACCATAGCTTGACATGGCCCGGGCATACCAGTGGCCGCATTCATATTCATTAAATGGGTTCCGTATTTCACCATCGTACCTGTTACGACAAGCCCTCACAATATCAAGTCCTTTTTCAACTTCGCCCATCAGCATCAGGTGCGATGCCACTTGATATTCAATACCTGTCCACACTTCATTACTATAAACAAATGGCAGTGACAGCAGCCCTCCTTTGGGCCACGAACAAAGTAACAGCCCCCCTTCATTACCAATGGCATAGGTTGAGCGCTGTGGATTAGCATGTTCCCGTAAATTCGTCTTTAAATTATACTTATGCACTGCTAATAAATGCTTCCTGGTTTTTTCAGGATCCATTGGATCGCCTAAACCACACATGCGCGATAGCCAGCCTCCCATCACTCCATCTGAAAGACATCCCGCGCCGTATTGATATTTGGGGCCTTGTTTTTCAAGCACAGCAATAGCTTCCGGCGTATAATCTGTATGAAACGATTGTACTTTGGTTGGATTAGGTGCTTTCAATCCTTCCCATTGAATTTTTTGCACAAAGTATTCGCCGTTGTATAATTCCGACTCCATGAATTGTTTGCCCCTGGCATATAAAGTTTCATAACGTTGTACATCTTTTTTCAAAAATTTGCCCATAGTGGCAAGGGACTTTAACGCGCCCAGATAAAAACTGGTGGCAAAACCGGTTGGTCCCCAAAATTCAATATCATAGGTATTGTGATGTGGCTCTGCGACTACTCCTTTGCCTTGCGGGTCCCAGGTTTTAATACAATAATCAAGACTGGCCTGCACCTTTGGATATATATTGGCCATCCATTCATTATCACCACTGATTCGCCACTCGCGATATACTTTCATAATGCCGCCTAACTGCCCGTCAGATGCTGCATGGAAATTGTGTACTACAGGTGTTATAGGCAAATTAGATCTGAACATCTGATGCCCATCGTCGTTCTGGCTTTCATGAAATTCTGTATCTCGTAAGCTTCTTTCCAGCGATGGAAACAGATGCGATATGGCCTGCGCATAATTCCATACATGCGTACACGAACCATGACAACTCCCCCAGCTATCACCGCTACCTTCAAAGGCCCAAAAACGACCGTCATATTGCCGCAATACAGTTGGCGACTTTAAAATAGTCAGATTAGCTGCTACGGCTTCAATTACTTCAGGTGGCAGGGTACTTTTATAAAATGAGTCGGTAAAAAGATCCGTTTTTTGTAACAGATCAACATAATTGCTGGTCCAGTAGCTGGTAACAGCCTCTATATCTTTAAATTTGCTGCTATACCATGGTTTATGGTATTTTAGCAAGGGGTCCTTATCGGCCTTTTCTTTAAAAACAGGCTGCACTTCACCCAACTTCAGTTTGGTATTAGGCACATACCAGGCCATCATCAGCCTGATAGTTTTCTGCTCCCCGGGTTTTAATTTAAAAGGAATGTACAACGAGGCGCCGGGCGCATCTTTTTCAACAGGTTTATTACTAACTACCTCTCCTGCTTTTACACTATTCCAGGCCATGGTAAGTCCATCAAACCAACCGCCACGGAACCAGCAGTAATTAATAATTGCAGGCTCATTAGTGTAAATCGCGAAATCTCCCTGCTTTTGCGGATCGTTAGCGGTACCCTCTGCCGATAACACAAACCCATTTGGCATTGCCTTTATGGAGTTTTTTGTATCCGGCTGACTCATAAAGTTACGACTGTGGTAGGAAAAAATACCTTCTTCAGTGTTTTTACTGTTGTTTTTTAAAACATATTCTAACCCGCCAACGGGCAAGCTGGCATTATCGGCATCTGTTGGTATAAATGGGCTCCAACCTATTATACTTATATTTAGCGGAATATCCTTATCAGTCAAAATAACATTGGCAAATGGGAAATTGGCTTTAAATTCGGCATTTTCAAACCTTGGCAATCCCCAGGTAGCACCTGCTGTACCACCTAAACCCGCATTATGCTGGCCAAATTTTTTCCATGCAGGCACCTGTCCTTCCAGCACTTTAATTGCGTTGGTATGGCCCTTTATATTTATAGCCGCAAACATGGCAGGCTCGTTAAATATTTCAGGATTATTACGTACTGACATATGTGAGATAGCACCCGTACCCTCTAAACAAAACATACCTGCGCCAATACCGCCAATAGGAAACGCTATGCGGTTTAAATATTGACCGGTATAGGGTGCATTATAAAGTCGTTTTTTTTGAGCCGATGGCTTAACCCCCTCTTTTTCCGCATCCCCTGCAACGGACGGTTCTGCAAATAAAAAGGACGGGATAGTAGTGGCGCCTACAGTGCCAATAGCTACCTTTTTTATAAACGAACGACGGTTGGTTTCTTCTTTCATAAAATTCAGTTTTATATTCTTTTAATAACTTGTTGCCCGTTAATAAAGCCGACCATTGGATTTTCACCTACGCTTACTTGTAATTTTAGTTTGCCATCAGGTGACGCCACGATGTATTTTTGCGCTATTACTTGTGACGCAAATACAACTAAAATTAAGCTCAGTATTATGGCTTTCATCTTCAGTTTTCTTGTTTTATGAACTTTAGTTTTGCCACACGCATGCCATCCAAATGCGGCTTTAACGCCACTATATAGTACTGATCCTTAATTTTAATGATCTCCGGCGCTGCCACATTAAGTTGGCTTACCTGGTATTGGTCATTATCTATCCCAAAATTCAACGGATCTAATGAACTGTATTGCGTATTTAAGCCTTTGGGACCATAGTTTTGATTACGAAACAGAACGTATTGATCATTGACTTTCACTACAAAAGGGCATTCGGAGGCACCTCCATACCAGCTGGTCTGCTTGGCAGCCGATCCACCGTCCGAAACAATTACCGGGTCACTCCATGTTTTCAAATCTTTTGACCATCTGCAAAAAACAGCTGATTTAATAGGGATAGCCGGGTCATTTTTGGCCAGGTGCGCGCTGTAATAGCAATAAAATGTATCAGCTACTTTAAGCACCATTGGGTCGCGGGTATTGGCCATGGGGCCACTAAATAAAGCTGGTGAATGATCTTTATTTAATACGCGTTCAAACTTTTTACCATCTTTGCTTTTAGCCAGGCAAATGCGGTTCCAATCGCCGTAGAACATGTAGTATGTATTGCGTTCCTTTAATACAAAAGGTGCCTGTAAACCGCTTTTAGCCTCGCCCATTGTAGTATCACCTTCCATAGCTATACCTTTGGGGGCCCAATTGGTATCTGTAATATTTTTCCCTTCCCAACTATAAAACAGCCGGGTATAGCCCCCCGCTTTTGTACCGCGGATACACGACCAAAGCTGCAGACTGCCATCCGCCGCCTGCCAAATGCCAAAATCAACCGGCTCTTGTTTTGGCGATGTATATTTTCCCAGATCGGGATTAGTGGTGATATTCCACCAATCGCCATCTATTACAGGCACATAGCTAACTTTGCTTTTTTGAGCGAATGCCGTTACTGTGCATATGCATAAAAAAACAATCCCCGATATTTTATTTACAACTATTTGCTTCATGGTTTCTTAACATATGTAGCCTGGTAAACAGTACTTTGCCTGCCAGAAGGAAGTATAGTAATAGCTTTTACAACTACCGGTTTATTATCTGGCAGTAGTAGGTTAATGCCCTGGTTGTTTTTAGAACTATTAACAGTAGGTGTGGTACCATCCGTTGTATAATACACCGTTGCGTTTGATACAGCTGATTGCAGTTTAATTTCAATGTGATCATTCAGGGCAACTGAATCTTTTAAACCCACAGGTTCGGGAATACGGAAGTTTACTTGTTGCTGATCCAATGACGCCAAACGCACAGATAGCTTTTGCAAAAAATTAGTATAGTTCTTTTTTGTCGCTGGCGACCAGCCAATCTCGGCCACAGCCAGGGCCCGGGGGTAAACCATATAATCTGCATGGGCTTCATTGGGTATCTGTTCAGCCCAGGTATTCGCCTGCACGCCTTTAATATATTTCCTTTGGTCTTCCGTAAGCGATGAAGGTACGGGATCATAGCTATATACTTTAGATAATGGCAGGTAAGCGCCTGTAGCGTGTGGTTCAAGCTCGCGCTGACGCCCTTGGTAATAATCAAAATAAACAAAAGTATATGGGGTCATTATCACATCGTGATGAAGGCGCGCGGCTTCTATTCCTCCTGTTTCCCCACGCCAGCTCATTACCGTGGCATTGGGGGCAAGCCCTCCTTCAAGTATTTCATCCCAGCCTATCATCCGGCGGCCCTTACTATTAATATATTTCTCTATCCGCTGTACAAAGTAGCTTTGCAACTCGTTTTCGTCCTTCAAGCCTTCAGCTTTTATCCGTGCCTGGCACTTGGCACATTGCTTCCAACGGTCTTTCGGGGTTTCATCACCACCTATATGAATATATTTTCCCGGGAATAGCGCAACAACCTCGTCAATAACATCCTGAAGGAATTTAAATACATCGTCATTACCTACACAATACACATTTGAACTAATGGTTCCGCCTGTCAATACTTTATATTGCTGGTTGATACACCCCAAATTGGGATATGAAGCTAAAGCGGCATTAGAATGGCCAGGCATTTCTATTTCGGGTACAATGTTGATGTGCCTGGCTAATGCATAGGCAACCACCTCTTTAATTTGTTTCTGAGTGTAGTAACCACCGTAACGTCCATTTTTTATCTGCGGGGAGTCTTCTTCCAGCGATGTTGGCTCGCGCCACGCTCCGATATGCTGCAATTCGGGGTATTTTTTTATCTCGATACGCCAACCCTGATCATCAGTTAAATGCCAGTGGAAGTTATTGAACTTATACTGCGCCATTATATTTAGGAACTTTTTAATATAGCTAACCGGAAAAAAATGACGGCTTACATCAAGCATCAGCCCACGATAAGCGAAACGGGGTTCATCTTTGATCTGTACGCCTGGCAAGATTATCGTATTAGTTTTCTCAAGCGGGAAAATTTGCTGCAATGTTTGCAATCCATAAAATATACCTGCTGCATCGCCAGTAAGCCTGATGCCTTTTTGCCTGACAATCAGCTCATAACTTTCAGCCTTCGACTTATGATCATGCCGTATGCTGATACTTCCCTGGCCGGAAGTTGTTTTTGAAGAAATGCGTTTTAAACGGAAGCCATAATTTGTAAAAAGAAACTCATTTAACAAGCCGGCAGTTCCTTTAGCAGTGGCATCATTATAGGTTATATATTTTTTGGAATTTAACTTAAAACTTTGTGGCATAGTTACTACAGAAGCAGGTTCGGGAATAATAGATAGCGTATTGTCCTGCCCGTTAACATAGGCCGGGCATACCAATAACAATATGAGGATATAATATTTCATTAGTTTTTATTTATTGGCAGATATGTAAATCCCGTTTTTAAACCACCTACCGATAGCATAAAATCTCCGGGTTCAGTAACACGTTTAAGATTATTATTAATAAAAGAAAGCTGGCTGGCCGCTATTATAAATGTTACGGTTTTTGTTTCACCTGGATCCAGGCTGATCTTTTCAAATCCGCGAAGCCGTTTAACTTCAGGGGTGATGGATGCTACCAGATCGCTTACAAAAAGCAATACAGCTTCTTTCCCCGTATAATTCCCGGTATTAGTAATATCTACCGTTATATTAATGGGCTTATCCCCGGTTAATTTATTTCTGCTTAATTTTAGATTACTGTATTTAAATGAAGTATAACTTAATCCGTAACCAAATTCCCATTGTGGGTTGTAACCGGCATTAACATCAATACTTAATTCTTCGGTATACTTACGGTAGTAATTATGCAAGCTGTTAGGATAGCGCGGATAGGTATAAGGGAGTTTCCCGCTTGGGTTTATTTTGCCGGCCAAAACCCCGGCCAATACATTGCCACCCGAGTTACCAGGCAGGTAGGCCTGAATAACAGCTTCACAATATGGTTCGATAGCCGAAACTATGCGGGGGCGGCCTTCTGTAAGTATCAATACTATGGGTTTACCGGTAGCTTTTAAAGCCGTGGCCAGTTCAATTTGCGCAGTTGGCAAGGTCAAATCGTTTATATTGCCTGGCGTTTCGGCATAACTATTTTCGCCAAGGCATAATATAATCACATCGGCGTTTTTGGCTTTGCTTATAGTGGTGCCTAAATCTGTCTGTTCTGTAAACCTTGAACCTTCGGCATAATCTACATTAGCTGTACCAAATACATTTTGGATAGCTTTATAAATGGTATTTTTATCTTGCTCGGTTTCATTACTATTATCGCCCTGCCACTTACGCGACCAGCCCCCGTTTAGTGCCCGCATTGAATTTGCGGCGGGCCCAGTTACCAAAATTTTTTTTCCTGTTGTTAACGGTAGTAAGTTGTTTTGGTTTTTTAACAATGTAATACATTCAGCGGTTATTTCATCGTTGGCTTTTTGATGCACAACACTTCCAAACTCGGGGTAATTATTAGCACTCACTATTGGATCTTCAAAAAGCCCCAGTTCTATTTTCACTCTTAAAATCCGCCGAACAGCGTCGTCTATGCGGGCCATAGTCACTTTATGCTCTTTCACCAGTGCTACAAGGTCATCGCAAAATGTGTAATCTACCGGTACCATACTCATATCAATACCAGCATTAATAGCCATCATCACGGCTTCTTTATCATCTTTTGCCACATGGTGCCGCTGATACAAAAATTGAATGTCCTGCCAGTCGCTAAGCGCAAACCCTTTAAATTGCAGCTCATTTTTTAATATGTCTGTAAGGATATGTTTGTTGATATGTACTGGTACGCCATTTATTTCGGCGCTGTTAACCATTACAGTTTTTGCTCCTGCCTTAACAGCTGTCGCAAACGATGGCAGAAAATATTCACGCAGTTCCCTTTCGGGTATCCAGGCCGGGGTACGGTCATGCCCGCTAAGCGGCATGCTGTAGCCCATATAATGTTTTAAACAAGCCGCAATATGATATTTATCGATAGCTGCATCATTTCCCTGGTACCCGGTTACCATAGCTTTTCCTAATTCAGAAACCAGATACGGATCTTCACCAAAAGTTTCGTAAATGCGCGGCCATTGCGGACGGCGGCCAAGGTCAAGCACCGGGCTAAATGTCCAGGGGATAAACGATGCCCTGGTTTCATAAGCTGTAATTGCAGCCCCTTTTTTTACAAGTTCGCGATTAAACGTGGCAGCCTGGGCAATTTGTTGGGGAAACATCACTGCATTAAGCGTATAATTATTCCCGTGGATGGCATCAATACCATACAGTACTGGTATTTTTAATCGCTCGCTCAAGGCCATTTGCTGGATAGTTGCAATACGCTGACGCCAATTTTCTATAGTTTGGGCCCTATCCCCAATGTTTAATATAGACCCAACCTTATATGTTTTAATACAACGGGTAAGCTTTTCCAAATCCAGTTCGTTAGGTTCAACCAAATGGCCTGATGTAGTTTTCAAAAGTGATTCGACGGCGATCTGGGTCATTTGTCCAACCTTCTCTTGTATGGTCATGCTGGCTAAAAGCTTATCTATCTTTTTTTCAGTTACGGTATTTAGCTTGCCACCTTGCGCAAAAATGGCAGCGGGAAGCAATAGCAATAAAATGTTAATTAATACTTTCATTTAGCTTACATGTGCATGGCATAACCATGCGGATATTTATGAATTATAATTGGTATCAGTTTGTATTAAACTTGTATTCATTTTCAACAGGCCAGCTATCTGTACGAAATGGCCCAAGCGGAAGGCCATCTTTACTGAAAATGTTCCCTATAGCGGTATTGCTAAATTCATATCGCACAGCTACCGGCTCTTTTACCTTATCGCTCCAAACAATCATTTGGTTGTTTTTAAGGCGCGCATTGGCGGGATAAAATATTTTATCACTTCCTGCTATATACAATTGGGTTGCCTGCTTACCATTTATGGTTAAACCATGTTCGGCATTATCAACAGTTATAATTGCTTTATCCTTTTTTATACTCAGGCTTGCATATAACGGACTTTTATATACAATACCAGGCTGATGGTAGGTTTCGGCCAGGGCCCAGTTGGCTAACCTGAGGCCCACATCGTGTTTATCAGCAGGGTGTACATTGTTGGTATCGCTGGTAAGGTCGGTAGTGATCACCATTCCGGTGTTAGGGTGCTTCATACTTGCGGTCTGGGCTTCACGGATTAAAGCCCCCCAATTTTTTTGCTGATATTTGAAAGGTGCAACCTGTACAAAATAAAAAGGCAAATTTTTATGAAAGGCCCCACGCCATGCATCAATCATAGATGTAAATAAGCGCTGGTAAATTGATGCCACATGGGAATTATTTTCACCCTGGTACCAGATAACACCGGCGACGGCGTAATTAGTAATAGGCGCTATCATAGCGTTATAAACATAACCGGCTATATTAGGCACCTGTCCGTTAACTGCTATCTTCTTTGTCGCTTCTTTTAAAATGGGATCGTTGTTAATAATACTATCAGGTGTCCAGACATCGGCTGATGAGCCAGACCAGCATGATTGTATTAACCCAACCGGCAAGTTTAATTTGCTGTTTAAATTTTTACCAAAAAAATAACCGGTTGCGCTAAACGTGCGCAGACTCGCACTGTCGCAAATTACCCATTCTCCTATACAGTCTTGCTGCGGATAAGGCGCCGATGCCTTTGCCATATGGAAAAAGCGGATATTATTGTTTTTAGCTTTGGGTAATTCGGCCTTGATATCCTGCAACCCCCATGTACCCGACATTTCCATATTACTTTGCCCCGAGCATACCCAAACTTCACCTATTAAAACATTAGTAAGTACAATACTATTGCTACCGTTTAATTTGATAATGTACGGGCCGCCAGCAACCGGCGTTTTAATAGTAAGCTCCCAGGTGGCATTTCCCGTAACGGTAACCGTAGGATAGGTTTTATTATCCCATGATGTTATAATAACCACTTTTTCATTCGGCTCGCCCCAACCCCAAAGTTTTACATCGCTTTTTTGTTGCAAAACCATGTTACTGCCAATAATATTTGGCACCCGGATAGTGCTGTAGCTTGTTAAAGCTGCACAGGTAAACAATGCAATAAATGCAGTTTTTATAAGCTGGCGATATTTTTCAAATGTTGTATTAACTTGATGCATCATAACAGATTTACAGATCGTTCACTTTAAAATCGGGTAAAACATAACTATAAACATCATATTTCAATTCGCTCCAGCTACTTTGATTGGGAAATGGATGCCCGGGATATAATTGTTGTTGATTAGGGATGAATTTCACTCGCACTTTTATAGCCGATTGGCCTTTGGTCAACTGCGCAGGTATAAGGAATTCATCATCACGGAAACGACGATTGGAAGTTTTTACATGATACCTCCGTTTACCTAATTCGCCATCATTTGGTCTTGATTCTATACAAGTATTCGAACCGGCCAAATACCATACGCCTGCTTTTTTCCATACACTTCCGGGCGTCCTTTTATCATTTCCAATCGAAGCAATATATACCTCAGCGGTCTGATTAGGATAGCTGTAATCTAATGTGCGGCGTAGCAACACGCCTAAATTTGCAGGGTTAAGTTTTAAAGTAAACTCGGAAACCCCCGTTGTATGGCGGCCATCTTCATCGTGTGCAGGATATATCTCTTTTCCTATCTTATCATTATAACCTGGTATTTTTTTCAAGTCCATTCCCCATGCTCCTGATGGATAAGCATCCGGCCCCCATTCATACCGGGAATTAATATTAGCTACCGCTGATGCCTGCGGTGAATAATAATTATGACGCTGTTCATCAGCTATTTTTCCAATATCAATAGAATCTGTTTTAATTAACGAAGCCGTGGGTAAACCATACCAGTAGGTAACAGCTTCGTAGTGTTCAGTCGATACATTCTCACTATGCTCAAATCTAATTACCGCCCTTTTACCAAAAGGCATCAGATCGGCAACCAGAAAACGGTAGGCAGATTGGATCAGGTCTTTATCGTTAACGGCTGTTTTCTTTTCGGTTGATCCGCAGGGGTGTCCGGCCAATGGCAATGTCATGTTTTCACCGCCCCAATAATCGCCACCACCTGCCCATTCTTCCGTTCCGGTACCCTGGGCCTGTGGGGTTTGGCTGTCATCAAAAAAGAAACGCGGATCGCCCTCTAAAGTATTCAGGTTTGCATTATGCGAAAATATAAACGAGGTACCCATAAAACTTCCAGTCCAATCACGGTGCCCTTCAATGCCCCGGGTATCCAGCCAAGTCATATCCAATCCTAATTTTGGTTCAGGAATATCCTGGTATGTAGCATGGAAATAACTACTGACTTTAGTCGCTAATTTTGATGGCTCATAGCGTAATTCATAATTTATTTCTGTATCGCCTGGTGTGATGCCAGTTAGTTCAACCTTAGCCGACCTAAAAAACGGCATGGGATAGTAGCACGCCAGCTCAACTTTATTGTTTGGATAATCGTACCTGATGTTAATTGGTAACCCTTTAACCAGATACTCCTTTTTCTCGCGATTAAAAAAAGTACCTGCACCAAAAAACAAACATAAAGGTGCATCTATAGACGGATACCTGGCATTATCCCAGGTAAGGCGCAAATGCAGCCGCTCCAGATCAATAGCCTTATCAAGCGGTAATGTCAATTTTAAAGCTCTTAATGCTGATGAAGCGGCAGTAATATTGGCCAACTGTACAATTTCTTTATTAAGCTTTATTTTGCCGTTGATCTTTTTAATATTTTTAGGTGCTATATCAGTTCCCGCACGATCCACAAAATCAGTAACATCCTTATCTGGTTGCTGGTTGATATCCCATGCTGTAATCGGTTTTGATAGACTGCCAGGGTTGGCATACAGATGATAGATATAATAGCCCGTGCCATAGTTGGTACGGGAATAAGCTATTCTTAAAGAATCCCGGAAAGGCATCGGTGTCCAGATCAAGTCGGAACCTTTGGTTGTCGACCATGTAAAGGCCATCGGTTTTGGGAAAGGTGTGACTGGGATAAATTCAGTATTATGAAAAACCTTAGTAGCGTTTATGGGTGCATCGCTGGCCGTTTCTTTCACTATATTATCCTTCCCGTCTATTATAAAATGCCATGGACTGCCATGCCAGTGGTTGGTGCGAAAAAAGTATAGTATACCTTTACCTTTTACATCAAGTGTCGTGTTGTCATCTTCACTATCGTTCATAAAAAGAAAATGCGAAGCATCAGGACCTGTGCTAGTACGGTCATAGGTACTGCGCATATATGCCCGTACCCCTATGCGTTGCAAAGGCAACTGGCCCCATTTACGATAAGCATCCAGCCCTATCGGTATGACAGGAACTGGACTGCTTTTCATAGTTGATTTTTGGTATTGTGCATACGACCTGTCAGGTAACCCTGTAGTTAGTGCTATTAATAAGATTGCTATAGTGCAATTACTACACACACTAATAAGCGGTATACTGAATAAATCAATAGTCCGTCTGATATGAATTAGATATGATCTGATAGTTTGCAACATGGTTTATAATTTGTATTTGTCCGATCTTACTTTTTGATATACCGCCTTACGCGCAAAGCAGCCTGTTCTTTATGACCAGCAAAACCTTCCAGTTCGCACAATCGCATGGCATACTCGCCTATAACTACACTCGCTTCGGGGGTACAGCGCTGATAGGTACAATTTTTAAGGAATTTTCCTACCCACAAACCGCCTGTATATCTGGAAGCTTTCATAGTAGGTAAGGTGTGATTGGTACCTATTACTTTATCTCCGTAAGCAACATTGGTTTCAGGGCCCAAAAACAAGCCGCCGTAATTGGTCATGTTATTTAAAAAATATTGCGGGTCTTTAGTAAGCACCTCTACATGTTCGTAGGCCAGTAAGTCTGCCTCGCGTACAGCTTCTTCCTCATTTTCAACCAGTATAATTGATCCGCATTCTTTCCAGGCTACACCGGCAATATCGGCAGTAGCTAATGTTTTAAGTTGTCGCTCAATTTCCACAACTGTTTCCCATGCAAGTTTTTCAGATGTGGTAATTAGGGCAGCAGGCGATGTAGGGCCGTGTTCTGCCTGTCCTAATAAATCACAGGCTACCATTTCGGCGTCGGCTGTTTCATCAGCTATTATTAATATTTCTGTCGGGCCGGCAAATAAATCGATCCCTACCCTTCCGTACAATTGCCGTTTTGCCTCAGCCACATAGGCATTACCCGGACCAACAATCATATCAACCGGGGATATGCTATCTGTACCTATAGCCATAGCGCACATTGCTTGCACACCGCCAAGAATATAAATCTCATCGGCGCCTGCAAAATACATGGCGCATACTGTAGCATCGGGTATTTTGCCGTTTATAGGTGGCGTGCAGGCAATTACTCTTTTAACCCCAGCAACCTTTGCGGTAAGTATACTCATGTGCGATGAAGCTACCATAGGGTATCGCCCGCCTGGTATATAGCAGCCTACGCTATTAACCGGAATATTTTTATGGCCAAGAAAAACGCCGAGAATAGTTTCAACTTCAATATCGGTAATAGAAGCCCGCTGCTGTTCGGCAAAAAACCTGATCTGTTTTTGGGCAAATAATATATCGGCAATTACCTGCTCTGGTGTACGGTCAACAATTTCTTTAATTTCAGCATCAGTTAAACGGAACGATGCAGGCGACCATTGGTCAAAAGATTTTGCATAGTTTCTTACGGCTATATCGCCATTTTCTTCTATATCCTTAATTATTTTTTCTACAGTCCCCTTCACTTTTGAATCTGCTGTTTTTATTTCAGATTCACTTTTTCCTTTTTTTAAAAACTTAGCCATTGATGTATATATGCTTGTTGTTATCTTATTTAATCGCCTGAAGGTTTAGTTAACTTTGATGACACTGCTAAAGGTTCACCAAAATTTGGTGTTCCATCAGTATTCCAGGTAAATTTTTGGATGCGCGGACTGCGGGTACCGCCGCAACCCAGCCCGCTTTGTGAATTGGCATGATATACTATCCAATCTTCTTTATCATCTTTCGATTTAAAGAAACCATTATGTCCAGGCCCAAATACGTTATTATTGATACTTTTACTAAAAACGGGGGTGGCGCTTTTTGTCCAATCAGCTGGGTTTAAAGGGTCGCCATTGTCTTTTAACCTTAACATTCCCAAGCCGTAGTCATCGGTAGCGCAATTGCTGCCCGAGTAAACTACAAATGCGGTACCTGAAGGGCTGATCAAAGCTTCGGGGCCTTCATTTACAGATGATCCGCGCTTCTCCCAATCATAGTCGGGTTTGGATATTTGTACCCTGGCTGATTTTAACGTCCAGGGGTCGCTCATTTCAGCAATATATATGCGTTGTGTAGCATCCGAGGCAGATATTTGACCGCTCCATATAAAATACATTTTGCTTTTATACTCCATAACGGTTCCGTCTATAGCAAAGAAGTTAGCGGCAGGATCACCAATTTTCCCTTTATCAACCCAGGCGCCGCTGGTTGGGTCCCCTCCGGCATTTTCCAATACAAAGCAGCGTTGGGTAGCTAAGTCGGATGACGCGCCCGCGGTATAATACAGGTACCATTTACCTTGCAAATAATGCAATTCGGGTGCCCAGATATTTTTTGAATTGGCGCCTGTAGTCGGTGGCGACCATACAACTTTAGGGGTTACTTTGCTTAGGTCTGAAATAGCCGGTGTTGCCCATAGGGTGATATTAACTGCGTTGGTGCTTGTAAAATAAAACATACCGTCTTTTTTATAAATCCAGGGATCCGGGCCACTGCTTAGTAAGGGATTGTAAAAGGTATTGTCTTTTACAACTACCGGCGGCGTAGTATCGTCGCCTTGTGTTGAAGTGTGTTTTGAGCACGATAAACCCATGGCTATTAAGCCAATAAGCAGGGCGCCTTTAATTGTTTTGTGTCCTCTCATATTAATTCCCCCATAATTTTGGATCATTACCTTTGCTCTTGCGCCATTCGTTACGCCATTTATGAATATCGCCCAGATTAATAAATGGCATGGGTTTTCTGGCCTCCTTATCAGGAATGGCAGGTACAGCAGTGGCTTCACTTTGATACCAATAGGCCACGCTCGCCAAATCAAGCGTCAGCACATTGTTATGTCCGTGTTCAATAGTGAATTTAAAATCCTTATTAAAAAAAATCGGGTCGTTAATATTGAAGCGATAAAGATGCGTGCGCCCAAGCCAACCGATGTCGTTATTAACCCTTGGATAACCATAATATGGATTAGAAAAAGGCGTTTTAGGACACCACGCAGTGTTGAAATAATCTTCGGTACCGGTACCATGAAGCGTGGGCATTGTGGCGCCATCAATATATATCATGTCGTCGCCCTCACCATACCACATGGGTGTAGGTGAGTGAACATAATAATTAACCCCAACAAAATGCCCTTTACCTTTAATATCGGCTATTACATAATTATCCTTACCAGTGATATTATTGCCGGTTTTACCTAAAGTGCCCCATTCATTCTCTCCTTCTTCTTTTGATGCCCCCATCAACTGTTTATTATACCAGCTATGGAAACGCCCGGCATTGGCAGGCAACTTATCTACAGCTATGTAATCAACATAATAATAAAAATTACTTATATCCCTTCCAGATTGATTTTCTATTTCTATACGCGCACCTTTTGCAAAAGGCATATTAAAATAGCATACCATACCCCGGCCCTGAACCGGGCTTGCCGATAATGGCAACGAATTATAGTCGTATGCTTCATTCCACCCCTGGCCAAAAAAAGGTCCAATTGGAGATGCTACCGATGGGTAGGTTTTCCCATCCCAATACATCCTGATAATTACATCGTTCCGGCTAAGTGTACCAGGGTCCGGTGCCATGGTGATCCAGATATGGGTAACCGCACCTGCGCCCCCTACGTCAAATATGGTTTTCTTCTCGCCGTTAGCAATCTTAATAAAATCATCAGTACCGCCATTGCGGTCATAACTGCTTATCCTTTTTGATGTGATGCCCTGTTGTATTTGCGATAACGCTGATAGGTCATTATTAAGTATCTGCGCTTGCATGCTTATAAAGCATATACACAGCGCAAAAAGAAGGGTTGCTTTTGTCCTTATCATACTATTATTCTTTAGGTTTGCTCATCATTTGTTCAATAACTGCTTTGCCTGATGTGGCCATGCCCGAGTTTTTAGTTACATCCCAGAAGCTTTGTTTTTGTTGTATTTGTATTTGGGTTGTCACAATCCAACTTTGTATCCAACCGGTTAATGTACACCAGGCACCCCAACCAGCATCTGAATTAGATGCCCAATAATCCCACTTACCATAATCGAAAGCCCTGAACCATGCGCCATCCAGGTCTTTATGCTTTTCACTTTGTACTTGTACACGGGTTAAAAAATCCGATAATTTATTGGTGGCTTCTTTATATTTAGGGTTCCCCGTGGCCATTTCAGCTTCATGCAAACTGAACAAAGCAAAATTATTGGTATACAGCATACATGATATTTCTTCACCATTTTTAAATATCAATGAACCTTCGTCCGATCCGTAATCCGAGTTCTTTTTTAACTCTTTAAACATCCCCTTACCTTTTGCACCCTGTTCTTCCCTGATTGCCCCGCTTTCCGATTGATTTTTTAACATTTCCGTCACCATCATATCCAGCCATTGGCGATGTTCTTCGGTGTTTTCAATGCGAACCAGCCATGCTAAAGGCAATATCATGCGGGCGCGTTGCGTTTGCATGCTACTGCCCCATCGCCATTTATCAGGATAAACTGCCATAGTTTCTTTTATGGCCTCCTTTGTTTTGGTTAATAATGGCTCGTACCCTGTTTTAGCGTACAACCACAAATAACAAGCCCACATCCACGATTCAAAATGCGGCGAAAAATGCTGGAGGTCCCGATTATAGTAATATGGCCAGCCATGTTTGATGATATCGCCCTCCTCCAGGCGCTCGCCCCTAAAACCCTGTTTGCCTGTCGTCCTGAAATTACCCATAATTGCTTCGGTCAGCTCCTTGTCCCACCTATCTGTTTTTAGATAGTTTGCTGCGGCAATGGCTCCAAGTATAGCCCGCGAGTTATCATCGCCGTAAAAAGTCCCTGCATTAGATGTCGCCCACCCAAGTAATCCAAATGCTGGACTATTTGGATCGTTTTTAGGCCCGGCGCGCAGGTTTGATGTTTTAAACATGAAATCGATCAGGTTTGCCGATTTGGTTTTATATTCATTGTTATTAAGCAGGCTGCCAGCAGCGGCCAATGTCATACTGGCTTCGCCCTGCACATCGGCGCGCATCCAATAACGATACTGCTGCCTGCCATCATAATAAATAGTAGATGTATGACCTTCTATAATACCTAAGGTACCATCGCCATTAGGCTTGTTTAAATCAAGTGGTGGCCCTATTGGCTTCGTACCATTATTGCCATATTTTTCCCACTCGGCTTTCCAACTTGGATGCACAAAAAAGTGACCATTATTAAACCATTCTACCCCTTTTCTTATGCTGTTTATTTTGGCTGCTGGTGGTAAAGGTTCGTCCTGGCCAAACATGGGTTTAACATCTTCTCGCCAGTGTTTCAATTGCATGTTCCTTGTGCCCATAATACGTTCTAAAATATACCGCCATACGGTTTTAATTGAAGCTTGAGGGCCGTATCTGCCGGTTTCAAAGTTGCTTAAACCTGTCATAGCTATTAATGTCCCATCCTTTTCAAAAAGTATTGGATTAGTTGGGGTATCATCCAAGCCATATTCTGCTTTATCCACCCCTACTACTTTGGCCAGGACAATTAAAGGATTTGTTGCCTGCACAGGTAGCACAAAACAATTATTAATGCCCAGCAGGCTCATTGGTTTTAACCTTTCTCCAAAAAGCCCGGTGGTTACAACGCCTCGTTCCAGCTGTGTTTCTAATGGTTTAGAAGGAATATCCAAACCGGGGAATTCGGCAGGATATTCTATATAAAGTTTTAGTCCTTTTGCCTTAGCTGCCGCTAATAGTTGTGCAGTAATACGATTTTGGGGATCGGTTTGCGGATAATTTTTAGCTAAAATAAATACCCCCGAACCTTTTACAGCAGCTTTAACAGCCGCCATAGGGGTTTCGCACTTTTTCAGGTTAAAACCCTCGCGCTTTAATAACTGATAAAGATCATTTTGCTCGCTTCCATAAAAATACAAAGCCCGGGGTAAGGCAGATCCTTGTACGACAAATGCAATAATTACCAATGTTACCAGCAATATACTTTTAATTATAGTCTGTATTTTCATATCAGCTGTTTATAGTAGTATAATATAATTCTTTCAATAATCTCGTGGCTTCCTTAGCCAGTAATTGATCGGTACCGGGTTTAAGAAATGACCATTTACCCGGGCCAACCTCGTATCCTCCCTCATTAAAGGCGGCCTGAGTGGGTAAATAGCCAATATTGTTTTCGCCAAATCCTGCAATAACTGTATGTTCAAACGGTGAGTTTTCCTCTATTTCAAATGCTGTTTCAATAAATACTTCGCCTGGTAAAAAAACAATTGCCAACACGCCTATGCATATTACACTTAACCGGCCAATAGCGTCATCCATATTAGTAATGCCCGCTTCTTTTCGTGCCGGTAACTGCAACTCGTTATGTATAAATTTAAATTCCGTAATATCTATTTCAACCCTACCCTCCTGTTTTTGAGCAGTTTCTGCTAAAGCTATACCATGTTTGCGGGCATATTCAGCCCCGCAGGAAACTGTTGGCGGATTGGTGTTGCCCGCTGCTCCATTTAAAAACAAGGCCACTCCATTTTGTGCTGTTTTTTCAAGCGCTATACACATTTCACCAGGAAATTCGGGAGAAATTTTTGGTATACACATTTCATGCACCGGATGGCACACCGCCTGCACAACAGTAGCAATGCCACACCCTGAATCATCCTTGAAATGCAATGTCTTTACCCGACGATCGACAGGAGGCAGATCCAATAATTCGGGTGCAATGGGCTGGATAGCATCGGACATTATTATACCGGTTGGCGTTTTTATCCGGCGCTGCATAGAATAGCCGTTTAAGGTATCAGTGGATATTGATAAACTTGAGGGTTTTAATCTGACTATTGCTTCATTAATAGCCGTTTTTATCCGCTGCTTCATATCATCCAGCCATATTTTATAAGATTTGGTTAAATATAACCCAGACATAGCGCTTGATTCAGGCGCGCTATGCGTATGTGTACAGCATATGATGATCTTATCGGCAGGAATAGTGTCCGACAATGATTGTTTAAAAATTGTCCAACCACCAACTGATGTATCATTTATTGCCAACAGGTCAAGCGCAACAATAGCAACTAATTCATCGCCCGATTGTAAAACAAGTATCCTGGCTTTTAAAGGTAACCGAATAGATTCAAAAGGTTCGTACAAACCTTTTACAGATGATGTTAATAAACCAACTTCCAGTGGTGGTGTAATATCTGCCACTGCGGCGCCGGCCTGTAATTGTAGTTGATCCATTTTGTTATTTCCTCTTTTTAACCCAGTTTAATGCTTGCAACCAAAAAGCATCATAACCTTCCCACAATTCAAAATTTATCCCCCAATGCGGAGCCGGATCAGACATATATGTAAATACCCGGCCTTTGCCATATTCGCCTGCCACAACCAGCGGATGGCCGGTTTCTTTAACACGTACCAGCACATCGCCGTTAACTTTTTCGGTGGTTTCGTTATACCCAAATATGGGTGGAAACTTATCCCATGGCAAACCTTTTACAACAGGATGATCGGGCATTACAACCTCGGCAGTAAAACCCGCAGATGATTCTACCAGATCTTCAACCAGCAAACATTCTACCGGCAAAACTTCCTGTAGTGTGCTGCGACCCCAGCCCGATTTTGCCTGAACACCGCTGAAAGACAGCCAGCCGCCCAACATCATCATACCGCCGCCATCATTAATCCATTGCTTAATAGCAGTTAGCCTGTCGGGAAAGGTTACAACTTTATTTTCGCGTCGGGCGCGGTCAAAAAAGCTTGGATATAAGTGAAAACATTTAGCTTCAACATCACTAATAATAAGGCAATTCGATTCCGCCAGATAGTTTTCCAATTTTCCCGGCTCCAATCTGTATAATTCCCAGTTAGATAATGGCGTAACATCCACCTCATGCTCTAATGCTTCGGTAAGCCGCTCGCCATAAAAATGCAGGTCTGCATCTTTTGTTTCTGTTCCAAAAGGTGTCTCTATAAACGTTGGCCCAACATGGAATACCCAGTCGCCCAGATAAAGTACATGCTCCTCTTTTGTTCTGAACAGTTGTTTTGCTCTCATAAATTGTTGTGTTGAATGATGATTTATTCTTTTAATTATTATTTATCAGGTGCCGGTAACCCCTGTTGGGTATCGCCGGGTATTATTACATTTTCTGTACGTGATGTGAGATAAAGCAGGTAAGAATTGGCCAGTTTTTTAAATACAATAAATAAGATTACCGAACCTGTTAACTCGGCAACGCCTATTAAATATTTCCCAAACCACATTTGTGTAAGGCCTTGAATAAGTAGTGATACGGCAATAAAGCCTTCAATAGCAATACCCACCCCCCTGATGATAGGTTTAACAGGTGTTTTAGGCAGGGGCGCATACCTGGTGCGGTAAGGTTTCCAAAAACCTAAAGGGCGCACACGCTGGTAAAAACCATTAAGTAATTGATCCGGATCAGGTTTGGTTACCAGGGCAACAGTTACCCAAAGTACAGTTGTTAAACCCATAACCAGCAGGGTTTGCCACCACCAGGGCAAAATCAGGTCCTGCGCCCACGGTATATTTAAAAACATCAGCAGCTTAGGCCCTAAAACCACTATGCAAAAGAGAACAGCGCCTCCAAACGAAGCGGCGATACGGGCAGCACCATTAAAACGCCACCACCACCATTGCGCCCAATTTGCAGGTAGTTCGGCTGCGCTAAGCTGTAGCATAAATATGGCTACATTGGTAATAATACTTACATTATATACTACGGCTATGGCCAGGCAAACAATAATACCCATAGCTATTTTACCTATGATCATGTAATGTCTTTCGCTGGCCGATTTTACAAACCACCGGCGGTAGATATCACTCACCATTACCTGACTTCCAAAGTTTAAATTATCGCCTACTACAGACATTGTAGCAGCCATCATAGCGGCAACAAGCAGTCCCATAGCGCCATGCGGCAGCAATTCTTTCATTAACCGGCCATATACTAATTCACGGTCGGCACCTGCAGCACGCAACTCAGGCCACATAACCGTTGCTGATATACTGGGCAGGGTAACTAATAGTAATAATATAAACATACTGACAGCAGTTACCACGTACATAGTCAAGGCTTCGGCTGGGGTACGGGTAGAAAGTATACGCTGACCTTCCATAGCGCCACCCATTGGGGCAGCATCGCCGCCATAACCAATGCTTTGACCAAATAACCAGGCCATAGCAGCCATCAGCGGAAATACATCGTGATTGGCCGGTGGCATCATGTGTAATATTTCGGGATGCGTTGAATTAAACACATGGCCTATAGTCGCCGTCATAGCTACCGGGCCACCAAAATGTGCCAGGGTAAGCCCGGCAAGTGTAATGGTACCTACAAAAAAGATACTCATTTGTATCAGGTTGGATATTACCACACCTTTATAGCCTGAGAAAAAGACGAATAAGAACGAAACAGGCACAACCAGGTAAAGCGTTTCTGTTTTAGTTAATCCGAATGCCGGCCCCATTATTTTGTAAGCGGCAAGCAGGGTTATTCCAGTCCACGCAGGCATTGCAATAAGCGAGGTACGTACTGCTATCCATATCCGCATGGCCGATGCGGCACGCGACTGAAAACGCAGATCATAAAATTCAAGCGATGTGAATAAGTTTAATCGTCGCCAGAATACAGCGAAAAGCACACCGCCAATAAATAAAGCCAATCCAAACCTGCTTAAATACCACCAGGAAATAAATGCACCTGTTACTACCGCCAAGCCGCCGTAGCCTGTAGCTGCATCCGGACTTACCAAGGCTGCTGTGTAGGAGATACCATTTAACCATCCGGGAATTTTTCGCCCGCCCAAAAAAAAGTTTTCCAAATTAGCTGATGCAAAACGCTTATGCCACAAGGACATGCCTAACATTAACAGCAGGTAGATTGCAACGATCCAAATGTCTAATTGATTCCAGTTCATGTATAAGTTTTTATGTACGCTTAATTTAATAATTATGAAATTAAGTATACTAATCGCCTGCTATCTACATTATTCTTACCGATAAATATTTTTTTTATTCATATGAATACGTATTCATTTTATTACAAATAAAATATGTTCACACTGCTAAAAAGTCTCTTTTGATTTATTTAATGCCTGTTCATAGAATTTCATGTCAAAATGAATTCGTATTCAAATTTATTTATATTAAATTAATATCCAAATAAATCTGATAGATTTATTTGGATATATTGCTGTTAATGTACAACACTAAATTTAGGATGATCTGATGCATTGTGCTGGTAACGGACTGTAATACCATAATATGCAATAAAAGCGAAACACCCTAAGGGAATAAGGAACGCAATGGACATACCAAAATTATCCGCTATCAGCCCCATAAGCGGCGGGCAAAAAGCACCACCGGCAACGGCCATTACCAAAAAAGACGCCGCCCTTTTTGTTAGCGGACCAAGCCCCTTTAAACCCAGTGCAAAAATGGTAGGGAACATTACCGACATAAAAAAATAGCTGGAAAACAGGGCAATAACACTAAACCATCCAAGCCGGGACACCACAACGCCCATTAACACGGTATTTACAATGGCATAAATAGCAAGCATGCGCTTAGGTGAAATATACTTCATTAGGGTTGCCCCCACCAACCTGCCGATCCAAAAAGCGCCCATTCCGCCCAAAGCCAGGATCAATGAAGCAGCCTGTTCGGGATTTTGTGGCATAAAAACATGTCCAAACGTCCCTAAATGCGACATCATACCACCAATGGTTTCTTTTAAGCCAGTTAAGGTTTCGGTGACATAGTTAATAAAGAAAGAGTTAACTCCGGTTTGCGCGGCCACATATAAAAATTGTGCAATAACAGCCAATACAAAACCGCGATGTTTCAGTAATTCGCTTAACGGCGCCCTGGCGTCAATATGTTCGCTATTCTCTTCTTTAACTTCGGGTAGTTTAGTTAAGGCAAATACAATAGCTACACCAACTACTATACAGCCTATCCAAAGGTATGGCCGCGTAAGTGAATCAAACTGCTCGGGGCCTGCTACTTTGGTAGCTCCAAAGATACAAAGCCCTCCAATAAGCGGCCCCAATATCCAGCCTAACCCGTTAAATGATTGTGCAAAATTTATACGCCTTGCTGCCCCGTCCGGCGGACCTAATATGGTTGTATATGGGTTAGCTGCCGTTTCAAGGCATGCTAAGCCGCAGGCAATAATAAATAATGCCAATAAGAATGGAATAAACGCGCCCATATGCGCCGCCGGATAAAATAAAAATGCACCCGCTGCAAATAGCGTCAGTCCTAAAATAATTCCATTTTTATAACCGTATCGTTTCATGAACAAGCCTGCAGGCCCGGCCATAATCAAGTAGCCGATATATAAGGAAAACTGCACAAAACCCGATTGAGCTTTGGAAATATGCAGCGTGGTTTGAAAATGTTTGTCAAGCACATCAAGCAAGCCATGCGCAAAACCCCACAATAGAAATAAACTGGTGACTAAAGCGAATGGTCCTAAGTAAGATTTACCATCCGGGCCCTGTAGCAATAAGATTTTTTTCATAATTGTTTATTTATATAAAGGCCCATAAGTAGCGCATGCCCTGTAATCAGCCCCTTCATTATCCGAACCAAAAGCCTTCCATGCCGCTGGCCTGAATAATTTTTCGCCAGGTACATTGTGCATACTTACAGGTATACGCAACATAGCAGCCAGCGTTATTAATTCATGGCCGTAGTGTCCATAACTAAAAGATCCGTGGTTTGCCCCCCATGCCGCCATTACATTGTATACGTCAGTAAAATTTCCTTCGCCCGTTAGTACAGGCACAAACCAGGTTGTTGGCCATGTTGGGTCTGTGCGGTTATTTAATGTGCTGTGCACATGATCAGGCAAGTCAATAGTATAACCCTCGGCTATTTGCAACACAGGCCCAAGCCCTTTAACCAAGTTTAACCTGCACATAGTTACAGGCATCCCTCCACTGGTAACAAATTGCGATGAATATCCCCCGCCGCGGAAATAACCATTATTTGCAGGATACCATTGTGTGGCCTCCAGGCACAGTCGCGCCTCGGTTTCATTAATTTCCCAAAATGGCTTCATGGCCGGGCCGTTTTCATTTTGTTGCCGCCCTGTGCCATCTAATGCGGCCGAACCTGAATTTATCAAATGAATAAATCCATCCTTGCCCAAACCTTCCGGTTGCCAGCCGGTAACACGTTTAACGGCATCCGGGCTCCAGTAGGTCCGCACATCGGCAAATATCTGTGCTGTATGGCGCAATAAATTACCCAGCAACATACTCATTCCATTTAGCGAATCATTCTCGGTTGCTACCATAAAAGGGGCACGTATTCCATTCCAATCAAAAGAAGAATTTAGCATAGCCTCGGGAAAATCGCCGTTAGGTAAAAAATCCGTCCATTGCCGTTGGCCCTGAAAACCTGAAACAATGGCTTCGTGGCCATTTGCTTCTTCGCCAAAGCCAAGTTCCTTAAGTTTAGAATTACCCTGCATTAAGTCCCGAATTATTTGCGTCATTTTAACTACAAAGGCCCAATGCTCATCTTTTTGCAGGCGACTGAACTGTTTTTCCGTTGGATTTTTATCATCGCCTTCTTTGCAGTTTAGTTTTACCCATGCCATGGCTTTATCAAATTCTGCTACATCGTAAATTCCCTTTTCAATGCGGCGTAATATTTCTGTAGAATCAACATATTCATTGCGCATGCCAAAATATTCACGAAACAAATCGGGCATGACGATAGATCCGGCAATTCCCATAGAAACAGAGCCGATAGCCAGGTATGATTTACCACGCATTATAGCAACGGCTAAGCCTGCGCGGGCAAAGCCCAGTAATCTATCTTTCACATCGGCAGGTATGTTCTCATCACCCATATCCTGCACATCATGTCCATAAATACCAAAAGCAGGCAACCCAAACTGGTTATGTGCAGCCAGTGTAGCTGCCAGGTAAACCGCTCCGGGCCTCTCAGTCCCATTAAAGCCCCATATAGCTTTGGGCCACGTAGGGTGCATGTCCATAGTTTCGCTGCCATAACACCAGCAGGGCGTTACAGATAGGGATACGCCCACATTATTTTGCTCAAACTTGTGCGCACAAGCTGCGGCCTCGCTTACGCCACCAATACAAGTATCGGCTATGATACATTGTACCGGGCTACCATCAGGGTAAAACAGTGTTTGCTCATATAGTTTTTTTACGTTTTTGGCCATTTGCATGGTAGTCATTTCCAATGATTCGCGCACGCCGCCAAGCCGGCCATCAATAATTGGCCTGATGCCAATTTTAGGATAAGTATTAGTTATAGTTGCCATTATAATTCAGAAAGCTTTTTTAATATCTTGTAGCGATATGCCCAGTGTTTTTGTGCTGATATTACTTAAAGCGGCTTCAGTACCAGTAAAGTGGAATACGGCATGCTGATGTACCTGTTTTTTTCCCGGCTGAAGAAATGCGGCTGGTGATACACTCTCCAGTTCATAAAATGGCCCCATTTGACTACCATCGGCAAGCGGACCGTCGTTATAAGCATTTACAGCATCTCCGCTAAAAGGCGGCTTAGTGGTATTCCATTCTTGGTTTAAATATTGCGCATTATTGTCTATACTAAATTTAATAATAGTGAGTATTTTATTTTGGGCATCATAGCTGCCAGCTATGTTTACCGCTCTTTTTGGATGGATGCCCAATTTACCTCGGTTTTTGCCATCAGCTCTAAAGAACAGCGTTTTACCATTCATTTTTACTCGGTCTGGCGGTATTTCACCAAAGTAATTTGTTGTGGCGGGTTTTGTTTCTGGTTTGTCCTGCTTGTAAGGCACCACAATTACTGTTTTATCCGAGGGGGGAAACATATCCAGGAGCCATATACATGGCACACCACTTTTTTCATCCCATGCGTTTGTGCCAGTATTGGTTAATGTATTTTCGGTTTGATACCCTACTGTATTTACCAAAGTATCTGTGGATATACCTAATAAGCTATCTATTTCTTTTCTGCTTAATAATAATATGCTGCGATCTATCCGTAACGAAAGTTGTGTGCCGGCATAATTAATTAACGACATTTGCTTATGTAACCGCACCAGAGTTGTAGTATGCTCGCTCACATCCCAGCTTTCTATATCAAATGCCGCTGGGGTTGTCCAATTGGTAAATTCCATTTTTGCACCCGGTTTAAAAAAAAGTGAAAAACGACCACCTTCGGGACCTAACCACAAACGGTTCTCTCCACCATACGCATTCATATGGGCATCTTTAGGTCCGTCAAAAGCTTTATAGTGAATCCAACCAAAACTTCGGCCAGCATCCCCTGAAGCTGTTGATGTAAAAACTTTGGCCTGGTACTTTGGCGATACAATAATCTTCATATCTCCGCTGGATAGTATGACAGCGCCGATATCATGCTTTGCAATAAACTCACAATCAAAACCAAAGCTACCTTTAGCGTTATTGCCCCCGCTTGCATTGCCTGATGGCGAATTGCATGACATCATACTTACGATAATAAACAGTGATTGAATGGTTAAAAGAATTGCTCTCATATAATTTCAATTGCAATAAGGTTTAAGTTCAAAGTCCCTTTAATCTTTTTTCAAGCGGCGCCAGTGCAGGTAAATTACTTACAGGTTTATCTAAATAGAAATAGGCTGTGGCTGAATAATCATCAATACGGTAGAAATTGACCCATTCATCTGCCGGGAACTTATCGTCAAACAGATCGGGGTAGTCTTTTAATTCCTGTAGTTTGATCAACCCTTTGGCAGTCATCACACTAATTGGTTTGGCCTTACCCCCTGCCTTTATGATCCCCCTGATCAGATCTCGCCCGGCACCGCCCATTTGCTGAATGGTGACACGGCAATCTGTATGAAAATAAATAGGATCGGGAATATGGTACCGATAAAAAGCATATTGCTTTTTTTGTTTATCAACAATAGGAGCCCCTTGATATAGCTGATTAAAAGCCCCTAAATTCCAGGCCGATCCAATATAATCTTCAGTGCCAGACCCTGCCAGTGTAGGATAATTCGTATCTCCATCCAAATATGTTTTTACTTCACCTTCGCCAAACCATGTATCACCATAAACCTTATCGGCTATCACACTTAGGTTTGTACCCAAAAACCGGCCCTTCCCTTTAACCCGGGGTAATATTTCAAAATCTTCGCCTAGCTTTGCGCCATCATTATTACTCCAATAAGCATGAAAATATGCTATATTATTAGTCGGTTTTGCGAGTTTAGAAATATTCACATCATAAAACAACAATTGGTTCTGTTGCGATTCATTTACAAAAACAATTTTAGCATGCTTTCTAAATGGCATTGGAATATAACAATTGAACGATTTCCCTTCCGGATCGGTAAATAAAGCACTTTGGAAAGCAGCCATCCTACCTAAGCCTATACCAAAAAAATCGCCTAAAGGCACAGATACGGCAGGTTTTGTTGAGCCCTCCCAATACATATCCAGATGTATTGCCCTTAGCGCTTTAGGGTTACGATCTATAATGGTCATCCATATACGGTTAATTACACCAGCGCCATTATAATCCATTAACACTTTGGATTCGCCTGCTTTAACCCATTGACTGGCATTGCCCTTAGCTCCTTTATTTTGCATGGCGCCAGCGCCCTTTCCACCCGTTGGGTTTTCAAAACTTATCCAGCGGGTGTTAACATCAGTTGGCAATTCATATAGTGATTGGGCTTTTAAATTGGCATAAAAAAAACATAAAACAATTGCCACTACCCTTATAATCAGACCATTAATTTTCATAAGCATTTTAATATTATAAAACCGAGCCAAAGCCCGGTTTTATAATTAACAGATATTTGTTTACCAACCAAAATTTTGAACCAAGTTGGGATTTTTATCTCTTTCACTTTGCTGAATTGGCCACAAGTAATGTTTCTTTTCAAACACGCGCTTTTCTATTACTGTACGTTTATAGAAATTAGGATCCATACGATTTGCACCAGCCAATATATTTAAACCATAGACATTACTACCTTCTGTTTGTTCAGCAATTTTCCAGCGGTGGGCATCAAAATAACGGAACCCTTCAAAAAATAACTCTATCCGGCGTTCATGCCATATACGCGTGCGCATATCATCTTTTGACAACCCTGCTGGTAAATTAGGCATACCAGATCGCGTCCTGATCAAGTTAACATACTTGTATACATCTGCCACAGGGCCTTGTGCTTCATTTAATGCCTCTGCATAATTTAAATATTGTTCGTCCAATTTAAAAAACGGGAAGGAGTGTACTACAGCCTTACGTGGAGACATAATAAAATCTGGATTCGCTGCCTTCCGTACTAAATACCCTGTTTTGGTATAATTGCCTCCGTTTCGTCCGGCATATCCATCAGGACCCGAAAATGAAAAATCAAGCGCTGTTCCACCAGCGCGCAGCGTTGGTTTCCATATTTCCCCTGAGTAATGAATACTTGCATAAAAACGAGGGTCGCGCCCCACGTACATATTACTGGTGCCAGCGGCGTAATAACCTTTGGGATCAGCTGCTGCTGTAAATCCTGTTTCAGTATAACCAGATGCAGGATTGATAATTGGTATATGCCCCGGTTCTGTATAGCCTAATATGGGTTGGGTGCCGTTTGCCATCTCATAATCATCAACTACATCTTGAGTTGGGCCATTTAAAGTAAAGCCAACACCATTCATCCCACGCGGCTCACTGTATACATCATGGTCGGTATTTACTCCTTCAATGTAAGCAAAAAAGATCTCTTTAGTGTTAGGTAAATAAGAGGCTTCATAGTAATTCTTAATCGGATCATTTGTTGCCGAAGTATATAAGCCGTGACCTACTGATTCAGCCTGATCAATGCAAGCTTTTGCTGCCGTTGCCGCATCTTGCCATCTTGAAGCAACAAAATCGGGGAACAGGCGGGTGCCGTTATCATTTTTTAGATTTGCATAATCCGGGTTACCATTCCAAAGCGGGCTGGCCATATATAATAATACACGGGCTTTTAAGGCTAAACAAACTGATTTAGCCGGACGGCCAAAATCAACACTCGAAGTGATACGGTCAGGTAATAAAGCAGCTGCTTTATCACACTCACTCACGACAAATGCCGCGCATTTATCAATCGGATCACGGCGAATGGACCTAAAGTCAAAATCAAGCGCCACAGAATGATCTTCGATAGGAATAGGTCCATATATCCTCATCAGTAAAAAATGATAAAAAGCACGTAAAAAAATCGCTTCGCCCTTAGCTTTTGTCCTATCCGCTGCCGTGTAAATGTCATCAGTTGGCACTTTATCTGCATTTTCGATATACAAATTTGCTTTACGAATACCGACATATAACAATTCCCAGTATTTCATAACGTTAGTAGTTGGATTCCACGAGCCGTCATTCATAGTATTACTAAATGCAGGCGGATACATTTCTTCCATGTCATCAGAGGCGCCAACAAAAGGGTTCGAGTTGACTACGGGGTCCACCATACGATATTCCTGAGGAAGCGCTGTATAAACGTTATTTAAAAAATTCCGGGCATAATCATGATTAGCGAATACCTGATCCAATGTCAGGTCATCATCCGGGACTTTATTCAAATAATCTTTTTTACATGCTAGCGCACTGCATATCAGCAGTAAAGTAAAAATTGGTTTTATTATTGATTTCATGATATTATAATTTAAATATGTTAAAAGCCTATTAAAGCGCCAAAGTTGATGTTGCGTGTTAACGGATAATTCTCATTGGTGTTATTATCTTCAGGATTAATAATTTTAATATGATCCCAAATAGCCAAATTTTGACCGTTTACAAATAAGCGTAATTTATTTATATGTAATTTCTGAATAATGCTTTTAGGTAATGTATAACCAATTTCCGCAGTTGATAGGCGTAAATAATCGCCATTCCTTAACCATAAAGTGCTGGTAACATAATTATTTGAATGACGTTGGGTACTTGTAACAGCCGGATATTTGGCGTTAGTATTATCAGCGCCAGGCACCCAGTGATTGTCATAATAACCACGTAAAACATTAAATCCCTGATCATAAAATGCCCAGAATGCGCGGCTTTTTGTAGAAGCATCACTAGCGCCCAAATCCATATTGGTATGTGCAGCACCAGTAAACCAGGCACTTAAATCAAATCCTTTATAGGCAAATGAAGGGCCAAAACCAAACATTATTTCTGGAGTCCGGCCGTAACCAATAAAGGTTTGATCATCAGTTGTAATTTTTCCGTCGCCGTTTAAGTCTTGATATTTAACATCCCCGGGTGCGGTATTAGGCTTCAAAGCAGTTTGGGATGGACTATTATTGATCTCATTTTGATTTTGGAATAAGCCCAACGCTATATAACCATAGCTTTCATTCAGGGAATTCCCTCTTGAATTTTGGTATGCGAGTGCTTTATAAGGCTTATCATCCTCTACCCATATATTTCTTGAAAATGTAAACCTACTGCTAAACGCGTAATAAAACCCACTTTTAGTTTGGTTACGAAGATCCAGACTAACCTCAAAGCCTTTATTATCAATTATACCCAAATTTGCGTATGGAATGATAGAACTGGGATAACCTGAAGCAAGAGGAATTTGCTGCCTCTGTAATAAAATGTTAGTGCGGTGTTCTTTAAATAAGTCAATAGTTAAGTCTATTTTTCCATTTAATATACTAATATCTGTACCTATGTCTAACTTTCTGGCAACCTCCCAGGTGATGGCTTCATTTCCGATCCTCGCTTCTGAAAATGCCCCACCTTGTGTCGTTGGACTTTCCCCAAAGCTATAATTGCCTGCGGCTTTGTTGATGGTAGTCTGAAACAGGAATCGATCACCGCCGATTTGATCATTACCCGATAAACCGTACGATCCTCTGATTTTGAAAGAATTTATGATCGCCGGATTCCAAAACTTCTCATTTGATATGAGCCATCCCACAGAACCAGCCGGAAAAAAACCGAATTTTTTTCCGGGGGCAAAGTTTTCAGAACCCGTGTAGCCCAGATTGCCTTCAATCAAATACCTGTTATCATAGCCATAAGTTAAACGTGTAGCATATCCTTCCTGTCTGAAGGGTAAGTTTTGAATGGAAGATCCCGCGGTCATATCCACCCTTTCTATTCTGCGGGCCACAACTAAACCGGTGACGGCATGTTTACCAAACGTACGATTGTAATCCAACGTTAATTCCAATTGGAGGTTACGGTCTGCAATGCTTGAAGGCGCATCATAGCCTAAAGCTGTTTCAGTATTGATTGTTTTGTATTGGTCTACACCATTGGCATCTTTACCTGTATATTGGAAGGTACCAGCAGTTCTACTTCTGGTATTGGTGGTAGACGATCTAAAATCATAAGCAAACAGCCCTCTGGCTGTTAAACCTGGGGTAACTAATTTAGATAAATCCCATTTTGGCTCCAATGATGTTTGAACATTGCTTCTAAATACTCTCTGGTATCCTTTTTGTGTTACTTTAACATATGGGCTTTCATTTAATGTACCCGATATCCCAGGATTGGTGCCGTTTGGATTTTTTAAAGGGAAAGCATTATTAGGTGTAAGATTTAAAAACTCGAAAATAAGGTATTGGTTGCCAGTGAAATTTTGGAAATTACCCAAATTATATCCTGGATAGTTGGCTGTAGCTACATTTCCACCCACATTTAGTGCTACAGAAAAGGTTTTACTTAAACTAACATCAACATTGTTACGAAAATTGTATCTTTTATAACTTGTATTACTTGAATAAGACACATCAGGATCTTCCTTAAAAATACCCTGTTGAACAGTATACCCAACGTTGCTATAATATTTAAATGTTTCATTCCCTCCCCTGATATTCAGGTTATTTACTGACTGCATGGTTGATTTTTTCAACGTAGCGTCCACCCAATCAACATCCGGATGGAGATAGGGGTCTGAATGATCTTGATATTTTTGCAGGTCGGATGCGGTATATTGAGGGGCCAAACCACTATTAAATCTTGCTTCGTTAACTAATGTGGCATATTCAAAAGCATTAATATAGTTCGGTAAGCGCAGCGACTGATCTATAGCCGTTTCTGTTCTTAAAGTCACTTTCGGCGTTCCTGCAACCCCTCTTTTTGTCGTAATCAGAATTACCCCATTCGCCCCCCTGATGCCATAAACAGCTGTAGAAGACGCATCCTTTAATACGGTAAAACTTTCAATTTCTTCCACATTGATGGTGTTGATATCCCGTTCAACCCCATCAATCAAAATAAGCGGGTTAGTAGAAGAAGATGTAGCAACACCGCGGATGTATATGTTTGCACCATCGGCGCCCGGGCTTCCTGATACCTGCCTCGTAATAACACCAGTCACTTTACCCCCAAGTGCATTTGATAATGAGGGAACAGGTGATTTTTGCAGATCACTAACTTTAACCGTAGTTATTGCGGCAGTTAATGATGTTTTTTTCTGTGTACTGCCAAAGGCTGTTACAACCGTTTCATTTAAAGTCCTGCCTTTAATATCCGGATCTAAACTTACTTTAATATTTTTAACATTGCCTATATGTACGGTTTTGGTTTTGAAAGTAACAAACGAAACTACCAATGAGTCATTTTCGCTGGGTACTTCTATTAAGAATTTTCCATAAACATCTGTCACAACACCTTTGGTAGTACCTTTTATCTTTACGGATGCCCCAGGCAATGGTTCATCTTTCTCGTCAACTACTATACCCGATAATACAAATGGGGGTAATTTATTTATTGATGAGGTATTGTCTTTTATTTTAGGCGTGCCAAAGGTTGTTGCATTTGCGGTACGCAATATGCCAACACAACATATTAGCATACACAAAATTCGGATACGGTAGATGGATTGAGTATCCCATTTAAAAAAGTAACGAATATAATTTGTGCTCTTTTGGTTAGTATAAATTTGCATAATCATTGATTGTATAGGTTTAATAATTGATCTTGAAATACAAAATGCGCTGATAGTTAACACTTTTGCGATAACGGTTTCAAGGCGGTTGGGCGCTTGTTTTTTTTCTCATAATTGGTTTATATGATAGTTTATTAATTAGTATTTTTTTAATTTAAATTGACTACGTATTCAAAATACTTTTTTAAAAAAACTTAAAGATATCCTTGTGGAAAAATTTTCCTAAAAAATCGCCCGGTTAGTAATAAACGATATCGCCGAGGTTCCATGGTTTGAAATGAATACGTAATCATATTTCAAATATATATATTAATTGTTAAAAAAAAATTAAAACTGTTAAAAATCAAATATTTACGCTTTTGTTAAGAAATAAATACACACAAAGCGACATTCCTAAAAAAAATGCTATTTTATTGGAATTATTTAATAATAATAATATAAATATTTAAAACAACACCTTGATATAGTTACTATATGCTATAGGGGTATAACTAAAACTAATTCAAAAAACGCCTGACAAAGTCCACTAAATATAGTGGTGTGATTTTAGAGATGAAGATAACCGACTCTCCTACTTATCAGATACTTAACAACAAAGCAGTATTATTTATATTGGTTATGATATATCATAACCACAGACAGGATAGCTATGATTTAGTTTTTACGGTGTTTCTGATAACTAAATGCCCCTTCATAACTATTACTTGTGGTTTAGCGTTTTTATCATTAATTTCTTTTATAAGCAAATCAACTGTACTAGTAACCATATCTTCCAGTGGTTGCTCCCACGTAGTAAGCGGGTAAGGCACCCATCCTAACATCCTGATATTATCAAAACCTACTACAGATATATCTTCCGGTATTTTTAGCCCCACCAGTCTTACAGCATCCATAACACCCAATGCAATAATATCGCTCCCGCAAAAAATGCAATCAATGTTTTTATTGCGCATAACCAGTTCCTGTGCAGCTTTAAATCCACTCTCATAAGTATAAGTACCCGATTCTATAATCAAGTCGGTTATGTTACGCTCATTTAAAACCTCTTTAAATCCCTTCAACCGGTCAATTGTGGTAGACGTGTGTGCCGGACCTGAAATAAAAGCAAACGATTTGTGCCCCTGTTCAACCAAATAAGTAGCAATTTGCTTTGCAGCAAGATAGTTATCACAATAAACTGCGCTACTGTCCAAGTTCTCTGTGTAACGGTTAAATAATATAGAAACAATATCATACCGCTTTAGCTTTTTTGCAGCTGCTGGGGATAACAGCGCATCTGTGACAATTACCCCTTCAACATTATATTCCAATAGCTTAGCTATTTCAGATTCCTGGATCTCTTCATTTTCTGAATTGATAAAAATTAGCTGATAGCCTAATGGTGATAAACGGGTGTGAAATATTTCGAGAACAGCAGAATAAAAAGGGTCGCGCATATTACGCATAATGATTCCCACCATCATGGTTTTCCGCGTAATCAGACTTCTGGCTTGTGCATTAGGTTTGTAGTCCAGTTGCTCTGCCACTTCCAATATCTTTTTGCGTTTTTTATCAGACACATTTGTGTTACCGGCAAAAACCCTGGAAACGGTTGATTGCGAAACACCCGCAACTTCCGCAACATCTTGTGATGTATAATTCTTTTTCAAAACTTCCTGCTTGTTATTTTTTGTTTGACTACGCAATCATCGTCAAATATAAATAAAAAGTAAACAACAGCTTTTTTATAATTCCATAATTAGGCCGATTGGTTTTTTCACACTCAATTACAACCATAGCTAAGGACAAGTGGATTAGAATGATTAAACAAAATTAGCGACCAACGAATGAATATTGGTAGATAAACTTAGTTACCTGCCTCCCGCTTGTTTGATGGGCTCGGGGTGTGCCACAGGTATAAAAGGATCATAGTAATACAAACCCGCCTTATCATATAACCCTAAATTAAATTTAAGACGGCTCATAAAATCAGGCCAAGCTTTGTTGGCTGGGGCAGTCCAAGCGGCCTCGGCCAATGCGGTAATGCGGGGAAATAATAAATAATCCATGCGTTTTGCGGTAGCTACTGTTTCTGTCCACAGGTTGGCCTGGATACCTAAAACGTTATTAAGCTCCGACTGTGTTAAATTCATTTCAGTTAAACTGAAACTATATACATCCTGCAGACTGTTGTATAATTTGTTATTCCATTTACGGCCATTTTTATGGGTGCTGTCCTGTACAAAATCATAATAAAAAGGCAAACGCGGGCAAACTACTGTTGGGTACCCTTTGCTTAAGGCCAGTCTTAACTGTCCGGGCTTATCATGACGCCACCAAAATATAATAGTACTATCTACGGGTAAACCTGCGTTGGCCATTTCGTCCCAAACTAATAGTTTGGCGTGCGCCCGATAAACAGAATCTGCCATCCGTTTCATAAAATAATGTTCCACCTCTGACAGTGTACTCAGTTTCTGCTGTTGCATTAAAGAAGCAATCCCTGCATCGGTTTTCCATTTTTCATTACCAATACTCACCTCGTCGCCACCCATATGGATCATTCCTGAAGGGAAAAGTGCGATAGTTTCTTTTAAGATATTTGCCAGGTAGGTATAAGTTGCCATGTTGCCCGGATTAAAGGTAAAATCAGGATGTCCCGGCGAACCGCCGCCGCTATATTCAGGGTAGGCCCTATTAGCCGCTGTGGCATGGCCTGGCATATCAATTTCAGGGATTACGACAATGTGCCTTTCCGCCGCATAATTGATTATTTCGGAAACTTCCTGCTGTGTATAATATTTGGCAGGATCGTTTTTATTTGTAGTGCTGCCCATTCCGCCAATCAAAGCTAATTTGGGGTAACGCTTAATTTCCAACCGCCAGGCCGGCTCATCGGTAAGATGCCAGTGAAAATGGTTCAACTTATAAAAGGCCATCCAATCCAGCAGTTGTTTAACCTTTTCTTTACCCATAAAATGCCGCGATTCATCGAGCATTACTCCCCGCCATGCATAATTAGGCGCATCGGTAATATCCCAGCAGTCTACGGCC